>JAFUUM010000229.1 GCA_017477805.1 Lachnospiraceae bacterium | reverse complement strand
TGCAGCAATGGACAGATACGGGTCATATCCGTAAACTTCCATGCCAAGGTTTCTTGCGGCATTTGCAACCTTAACACCGATGGCACCAAGGCCGATGATGCCCAGCTTCTTGCCTTCCAGCTCGGTTCCTGCAAAGTTCTTCTTTTCCTTCTCGGCTTTTTTTGCGATATCGGGATCGGATGCATTCTCCTTTACCCAGCCGATACCGCCAGCCACATCACGGGAAGCAAGGAGCATACCTGCGATCACAAGCTCTTTAACGCCGTTAGCATTTGCACCGGGTGTATTGAAAACAACAATACCCTGCTCGGCGCATTTCTCAAGAGGGATATTATTGACGCCTGCACCTGCTCTTGCAATGCAAAGAAGATCCTTGGAAAACTCCATGTCATGCATAACGGCGCTTCTTACAAGGATGGCGTCTGCTGCGCTTACTTCTTCGGTAGCCGCAAAGTTTGCGGTGAATTTATCCAGTCCTATCTTCGAGATAGGATTTAAGCAATGATATTTAAACATTTCCGTTCTCCTTCTCGAATTTATCCATAAAGTTCACCAGTGCCTGTACGCCTTCCTTAGGCATAGCGTTGTAGATGGACGCTCTCATACCGCCAACACTTCTGTGGCCCTTCAGATTTTCAAAGCCGGAAGCCTTTGCTTCTGCAACGAACTTCGCATCCAGATCGGCATCTCCGGTGATAAACGGAACGTTCATCAACGAACGGTCCTGAGGTCTTACGGTACCTTTAAAGAGTTTGCTCTGATCCAGGAAATCATAAAGGATCGCTGCTTTCTCTTTGTTTCTGCGCTGCATCTCCTCCAGGCCGCCCATATCCTTCAGCCATTTGAAGACCTTACCGCAGATGTAGATGCCATAGCAGGGAGGCGTATTGTACAGAGACTCATTATCCGCATGGATCTTATACTTCATCATTGTAGGGGTATAAGGAAGTACCTCATCACGGATCAGATCTTCACGGATGATCAGTACCTGAGTACCTGCAGGTCCGACGTTTTTCTGAACGCCGGCATACAGCATTCCGTATTTGGTTACATCACAGGGTTCGGATAAAAAGCAGGAAGAAACATCGGACACAAGATCCTTGCCCTTGGTGTTGGGCAGAGTGTGGAACTTCGTGCCGTAGATCGTGTTGTTTTCACAAATGTAGACATAGTCCAGATCATCATCGATATCAAGATCCGAACAATCGGGAATATAAGAAAAGGTTTTGTCCGCAGAGGATGCAAGCTCTACCACATCACCGTAGATCTTTGCTTCCGCAGCGGCTTTTTTAGCCCACTGACCGGTAATGATATAGCCGGCCTTGCGGTTTTTCATAAGATTCATGGGAACAGACGCAAACACAAGGCTTGCTCCGCCCTGTACAAACAGGACCTTGTAATTATCGGGGATCTTCATCAGATCTCTCAGATCCTGCTCCGCTTCCTTGATGATGCCGTCATAGACTTTGGATCTGTGACTCATCTCCATAACGGACATGCCGCATCCGCGGTAATCCATCATCTCCTCTGCGGCTTCTTTCAGCACTTCCTCCGGTAATACAGCGGGGCCTGCCGAAAAATTGTAGACTCTTGCCATTTTTTCATCCTCCTCATACTTATTTGATTTTAAAACTGTTTCACTCTCAAATCACAATTTTACAGTTTACTTCCCGTTCCGTCAAACGGATTGTGACAATATTCTGATCAACTTTTGCTCAAAGGCTGACACACCCTACTCCAGTTCATAGATCAGTACCGGCGTTCCCACAGGGTAATACTCATACATCTGGGATACAGTATCCGTAGGTGTGTTGATGCAGCCGTGAGAACCGTTTTTGATATAGATGTCTCCGCCGAAAGCTTTCCTCCAATTGGCATCATGAATGCCAACGCCCCGGTTTACCGCCATCCAGTACTGTACTCTCACGGGAACCTCACCTCCGTGAAGGACACGGTTACGCTGTTTGAAATAAATATCATAGGCGCCTTTGGGTGTTTCACGGCGTCTGCTCACATCTCCCGTGACAACATCCGTCGTAAGCCAGATCTTCCCATCCCGGATACAGTACATGGTCTGGGTTGTGATATTGATCTCGATATAATCAAGTCCAAGATCGGCAATGCCACGGATATTACCTTCTTTGGCATATTCCGGAGTTCTTTCCGAATTGACGCCCGCTTCTAAAGCCTCAGTCAGGTATGCGATCTCCGCTTCCTGGTCCAGGAGATTTCCGAAATTGCCCCCTTCGATGGTAACAGCTTCTCCGTTACAGGTCACATAGTTCTGCTCTTTTCCGTAGGTATCGTAAATACCGCCCAGTCTGGAGATGTATTCCGCGATCTTATCATCATCAAATTCAATATCACCGGACTCGTTACGAAGAAGGATGCAGGGATCATCCTGATCCGTCATCAAAAGAGAAGAAAGAACTACCTGTTCCGCTACCTCATCAACATCCTGCATGTGATACGTGATGGTAAAATCCGTTTTTGCAAGGATCTCGTCAAAGGTCCGCAGGATCTCCGCTTCTTCCGGCGTGGGCTCTAAGTCTTCGAAGATCTGATCATCCGACAACTCGATCCGGTTTTCTCCCGCTTCCAAAAGGCTCCCGATAAAGGAAAGACAATCCTTATCCTTTAGTACATGGGTCTTGGTATTGCAGAGGCTGTAACCCTTCTCTTCATCATACTCAAGCCTGATCAAATGCTCCCTGTTAATGCTGTCTTTCACTGCCGGCTGCTCATAAAACCATGCAGAGAGCCTTGTCTGATCCACTTTCAGAACAGGTTTTGCTTCCAAAAAGACGCCGCCGCTCTTTATCACCTGGTACATCATCTTCGGCCAGGTAAGACTGTAGACAAAGGAATGGGTACCGGCCAGGGCAGGACCATAGTCAGCCGTTACCGTCACATCACCGGGCTGCAGTTCAAGTACCGCACTGTTCCCAAGCTTTACCTTTGCGCCCATAAAGGAATACTGTCTGTTTAAAAGGGATGCCGCTTCCTCCGC
>JAFUUM010000228.1 GCA_017477805.1 Lachnospiraceae bacterium | reverse complement strand
GTATGGGAAGGCCCGGATGAAAATGAAAGTCGGGCTTACATTTGCATGTATGAATTTAAAGAAACTGGCAAGAATGAAGGTAAAAACAGGCTGGTACAAGAGTCTTTCCTGCACCTTTCTTATGCTGTTCTTGCATAACGGCGCAGAACAAAGAAAACCGGTTTTGGCTTGAATACCAAAACCGGTTTGTCTCCAGTCTGGGGACCCGTCGCGAGACGGGTCCTTTTTGGTGCCGATCACGTTCCATTCTGTTACGTAAGGTTATCATTCAATAAGTTTTCGACATTCCAAGACGATATAGCGATTGGTTTGACATCGGGGTTATACCGGCAAATAGGCGGAGCGGTCCAGTAAAGGGTCTGAAGAGACTTATGAAAAAATGATGAATGATGTTGCAAAAGAGTTCCGGCCTGACGTATGATTATGCGAACGGTTGGAACTTTTTTGTTTGAAAAAGGAGTAGAACATGCTGGAAAGTTTTGGGATCGTCGGAACACAGGTACTGATCCTGTTTATACTGATCGCCCTGGGATTTGCCCTTGGCAAGGGGAAAATGCTGAATGATGGCGGCGTCAAATGTATCAATGACATCGTGATCTACGTGGTAAATCCCTGCCTGATCATCAGCGCCTTTCAGAGACAATTTGAAACGGCGTTATTGCATGGATTTATCAATGCCCTCATTGGGGGCGTGATCGCCCATACCGTAAGCCTTGCTCTTGCGATCCTTGTTTTTCGAAAGCAGGAAGAGGCGCGCAGGAAAGTGCTTCGGTTTGCTTCCGTCTTTTCCAACTGCGGATTTATGGGAATCCCGCTTTTGAACGCGCTCCTCGGTGATGAAGGCGTCTTTTACGGAGCTGCCTATCTGGTGGTGTTCAACCTGGTGATCTGGTCTTACGGTCAATACATTATGGCCAAGGGAGCCAAAGGGTTTGAAACGAAGAAGATCATCTTAAATCCCGGCGTGATCGCCGTGATCATCGGCCTGTTCTTTTTCTTTACCTCAACAGCGCTCCCGGAGATCATCCTTTCGCCGGTGAATTACCTGGCGGGACTTAATACGCCTGTCCCGATGCTCATCATCGGCTACACCATGTCCAAGTTCCGGTTTCGGGACCTGCTTGGGGGCTTGGATGAGATCAAGTCCTATCTGGTCCGCCTTGTGGCCAGTCCTCTGATCGTTTTGGCGATCCTGTTTGCCATCGGAATGCGGGGGAACGTGCTGATCGCCGTGATCACCCTGGCAAGTGCGCCGACGGCAGCGCTAACCACCATGTTTGCCATCAAATACGGCTGTGATGAACAACTGAGTGCGAGACTGGTCTCCACATCGACGCTGCTTTCCGTGGTAACCATGACGCTGATCGTCGGGTTTACAAGATTTATTGCCTGAAATCTTTAAAATCCGCTTGACAAACAGTCCCGGCTTTTGTATTATTTCAGAGTATGTTTACAGGAACCACCGTGTCTCGTTTCTGAAGCATTTTCAAAGTAGGAAAGACAAACAGATCATTTACATCGGAGGTGTACAGTTTTGGCTAACATTAAATCTGCAAAGAAGAGAGTAGAAGTCAGCAAAGTAAGAGCTGAGAGAAATAAGAGCGTTAAGTCCGGCGTTAAGACTGCTGTAAAGAAAGTTTACGCAGCAATCGAAACTGGTGATAAGGCTGCTGCACAGGCAGCTCTGACCGACGCTACCAGCGTGATCGACAAGGCAGGCTCCAAGGGTGTTTATCACAAGAATAACACATCCAGAAAAGTTTCCCGTCTGAGCGCAGCTGTTAACAAGATGAACTAATCTGAATGAACTTACAGGACCCCCTCGCTACCGTCATGGCGAGGGGGTTCTTTGTTTCGCAAGCTTGCGCAAGGGATTTGCGATGGCGCAGATCCATCAGTATGTGCTAAAATAACAGGGCACAAGTATAGATATAAGGAGTAACCGCTCATGCAGTTTGACCAGAGCAAAGTCAGAAATTTTTGTATCATCGCCCATGTGGATCACGGTAAATCCACCCTGGCAGACCGGATCATCGAAAAGACAGGACTGCTTACGGAACGTGAGATGCAGGACCAGGTACTGGATAATATGGATCTTGAAAGGGAACGCGGCATCACCATCAAAGCCCAGACGGTCCGGATCGTTTACCAGGCACAGGACGGCGAAGAATACATTTTCAATTTGATCGATACCCCCGGACACGTGGACTTTAACTACGAAGTCAGCAGATCTCTTGCGGCCTGCGACGGTGCCGTGCTGGTGGTGGATGCGGCTCAGGGCGTGGAAGCCCAGACCCTTGCCAACGTTTACCTGGCACTGGATCATGATCTGGAAGTGATCCCCGTGATCAACAAGATCGATCTTCCCAGCGCAAACCCCGAAGGTACCATTGAAGAGATCGAAGATGTCATCGGAATCGAAGCCCAGGATGCACCTTTGATCTCTGCAAAGAACGGCATCGGTATCGAAGATGTCCTGGAGCAGATCGTAAAGAAACTCCCGGCTCCCGACGGAGATCCTGATGCACCTTTAAAGGCCTTGATCTTTGATTCCTTATACGATTCCTATAAGGGCGTTATCGTCTTTTGCCGGATCCGTGACGGAAGAGTGAAAAAGGGTACAAAGATCCGGATGATGGCAACGGGTGCCACCGCGGAAGTTGTGGAAGTTGGCTATTTCGGAGCGGGACGCTTCATCCCCTGCGATGAACTTCAGGCAGGTATGGTAGGTTATATCACCGCGTCCATCAAAGACGTACGGGATACCTCTGTTGGTGATACCGTAACGGATGCGGAGAACCCCTGCAGTGAAGCCCTTCCCGGTTATAAGAAGGTTACTTCCATGGTATACTGCGGCATTTATCCCGCAGATACCGCAAAGTATCCCGATCTTCGTGACGCTTTGGAAAAACTGCAGTTAAACGATGCGGCCCTGCATTTTGAACCCGAGACCTCCATGGCTCTTGGCTTTGGTTTCCGCTGCGGTTTCCTTGGCCTGCTTCATCTGGATGTGATCCAGGAGCGCCTGGAGAGAGAGTATAATCTGGACCTGGTGACCACAGCCCCCGGCGTTATCTATCGCGTGTACAAAACCGACGGCGAGATGATCGAACTCACCAATCCTTCCAACCTGCCGGATCCTTCGGAGATCGAGTACATGGAAGAGCCTGTGGTGAGTGCTGAGATCATGGTGACCACGGAGTACATCGGTCCCATCATGCAACTTTGCCAGGAGCGCCGGGGTAAGTATTTAGAGACCAATTATCTTGATAAAACAAGGGCGATGCTGAAGTATGAGCTGCCTCTGAATGAGATCATTTATGATTTCTTTGATGCC
>JAFUUM010000227.1 GCA_017477805.1 Lachnospiraceae bacterium | reverse complement strand
TGTCTTTGTCCAGAACACGGATGTCGTAGGTAGATGAGTATGCCACTTTCTCACCATGATCGCGCTTGGCATCCACAGCCTCCTCGATGCCGGATGCTGCGGGATTCAAGATCTTTTGCACAGACAGGGTACAACCCACGGGAAATACACCGGGTTCCGCATCCACGGTGATGACCACCCCGTCCATGATGATGCTCTTATGAAACTCTGCAAACTCAAGCGTCCCGATCTGGACAATGATCCCGGGAGTTTCCGTATCCACCAGATATTCTTTGGGCAGCACGGGTTCATACACAAAGACATCCCCTACATTTTCCGAAGAGAAGGATTCCCGGGAACTCCGGCCGGGATTCAGTTTCCAGGTAACGGGAATGGAAATGTTTTCCGTTACCTCGATGTACTCGATCTCTATCGTTTCAACTGTTACGGGTTCTTCCGTAGCAAGACTCTCATCCGTCAGGGTTTCGACCGTCTCCTCAACGGGCTCACTCTCTGTAGGCTCGCTCTCTGCCGGCTCACTCTCTACAGACTCACTCTCTGCAGGCTCACTCTCTATAGGCTCGCTCTCTATCGTCTCGCTCTCTATCGTCTCGCTTTCCAGCGTCTCCGACTCCGCAGATTCCTCCTGCAGCGTTTCTTCCTCAGCCTCTTCCGAACTTTCTTCAGAGCTTTCTTCGCTCTCGGTGATCTCCGGAAGTTCGGACGCAAAAATATCTACTGCCGGGAACAGAAGATCCATAAACCAGGGTAGGAATGCGGCTGCTTCCGTATCCCCGGCTTCAGGTTCCGGCTCCGCATTCTGCTCATCATCGTCTGAAGACGACTCGCTTTCTGATTCGGCTTCTTCTACGCTTTCCGTCTCTGCCACAGTATCACTCTCGTTCGTGGCGGTCTCAGAATCTATTTCCTCAGCAGATTCCGTTTCCGCAGGGATCTCGCTCTCATCCACAGCGGTCTCCGTTTCCGTTTCCTCAACTGTCTCCGTCGCTTCCGTCTCGCCCAAAGTTTCCGCGATCTCACTTTCAAAAACGGGCTCACTCTCCGTCTCGAATACAGTTTCTGTTTCCAATACAGTTTCTGTCTCGGATCCTGTTTCCGACGCTGGCTCAGCATCAGTCTCACTTTCCGTCTCAGACTCGGTCTCGGTTTCAGACTCCAACTCTTCAACCGGCACCAACCGACGTGTTGTCGCCCTCAGTTCCGACGGGAATCGGATTTCGTCCTCAGATGCCCCCTCTTCCAGGCACTGAAAGTCGATTCCTGCGGGCAGGGATTCAAAGGCAATGATATGTGGCCGCAGCAGCTCATTTTCTTCCGCAGCAAATGCGGAAAGATCCGTACTGACAAAAACCAGCACGGCAGAGAGCAAAAGGGCCAGTTTTCTTCTTATTTCAGGTTTCCGGGAATCAAAGAATTGACGAAGGCATCCGAAAGAATGCACAACAAGAATAGATATCACGGTCAGAAGATAGACCGGATATTTCAGGATAGGATGTTTTCTTCCCCAGCGCTTGATCTTTCGAAGCGTCAGCGTCCTGCCATCAGAAAAAGAAAACAAAGTATAATCGAATCGATCTGTGTGTTCATCCATGATCACACCTCCGATGATACCGAAATTGGGTTACCATTTTTATTATACCGAATAATAACACCTAATTTCAATTAAAAAACCGCGTAGGTACTTACGCGGTTTTCTTCAAAGGGTTTAGATCCCTGCGATCTCTCCGATCCGATATTCAGCCCAGCTGTACTGGCTCATGTATTCTCCCTTAAAAGGACCTGTGCGTAGTTCCTCTCCGGCTTCATACAGGTAGTAATCGCAGCGAAGTTTCTCCGGCACAATGGCGTAGGTCCCGCGGCTGCCGATGAGAAGATCCTCGCAGCCCACTTCCTCCAGGGATTTCCGAAGATCCCGGAACACATGGTAGAAATAGTTCCTTTGCTGCTCCGGTGTCATATCGCTGTCTTCCCAGAGGATGCTGCAAAGCTCGTCACTGGAAACAGAAGCCCCCTTTCGGTCCACAAGATAGGCAAGGACCTCTTTGGACTGGCTTCTCTTGAACTTCAAGGGCTCTCCGTTAAAGAACACCTCGAAATTCCCGAAACATCTGGCATACAGTCCGTCCGAATATTTCGGCAGCGGATTGCGAAGATGGGTCAGGGCTTCCTTTAGGGTTTCCGCCGTAACAGGCTTTAAAAGGTACCCGCTGGGGTACTGCCCGAAGGCTTCCATGGCATATTTGGAATATGCCGTCACAAAAACAACATTAGTAACGGGACTGATGTTCTTGACCTCTTTTGCGAGGGTCAGTCCGTCAAGATCCGGCATTTCCACATCCAGAAATGCCACACTGATCTCATTCTCCCGAACAAGCGGTATGGCATCTTCCGCCACATCCGTTGAGATCACTTCCGCATCCGGAAGAACTTTTTTGATCACGCGCTCCAGACTGCGGATTGCAGCCGGCTCGTCATCCACGATCAGCATTTTCAAAACTGTCACACCCCTTTTTCCGTTTATTACACACTATTTAGTATATACGGAAATGTTACCCATGTCACAGTTAAGTTTGATCTTTCCGAGATCACCGGACTGTTCGTAGTCGTTCTTGACCTTTTCTCCATCGATCTCGATGTTACCCATGGAGGCCTCTGCCTCGATCTTGTAGGATTTCACGTCATCCGTCAGTTCCAGGGAAATGTTTCCAAGGTCAGCATCAATATCCGCTTCTCCGATGGTGGACTCATGAAACTCCACGTTTCCGAGATCCGCATCGACAGTCAATTCCTCTGCTTTTACTCTGGTGGCGTCCACATTTCCGAGATCCAGATCCAGTTCCAGGTCTTTACAGGTCACATCAGACATTACGAGGTTACCGAGATCCGCATTGACAACGATCTTCTCAAAGACCGTCCCGTCGGGAACAGTGATGGCCAGTTCGCTCTTATAACTGTTCTTCACCTTCTTGATGGAAGAACTCTGGGTGATGGAGAGCTTTCCGTCCTTTTCATCCATCTTGATCTTCGGTTTTAACTTCTCGTTTCCCTGATAATCCACGGTGAAACTGCTTCCCTTTTTGATGGTGATGTTCATCAGATCCACGTCGATATCGATCTCTTTTACACCACTGTAATCATCGGAAAACGAAGTATCGTTTCCGGAAGATCTGAAGAAAAATCCTGTAAAACCGCTCATAAAACCGCCAATGTGGATCATAAGACCTGCCACGATGGCGATGGTTGTGGCCAGTTTTAATAAACTGAGATATCTTTCCTTATTCATGTCTTTCCCCTTCCTTTCCCTTACCGTAAATGCTCTCGATCACGCATTTTGCAATACCGGCAAGAGGCCAGATGATCCAGGTCCTGCCCCAGTCAAAGGTCAGGAAACTCCAGATCAGATAAATGCTGGAAACGGTCTTCCAGTAAACATTCATGAAACCTTTAACATTTGCACTGGTAAACCGGGGTTCGGAACCGGTCACGGTGCTCTCATAATTTCCGGATACGGTCTCTTCATTGTTCAGAGACAGGAGCGTTTTGGCTGCACTGCTTCTGCCGGAGGATACGATGATCAGCATCACACCGATACCCACGCAGAGGAACATCATAGCGGGTCCGATGGACTCTGCCAGGTACAGGTTCTTGGCCAGGGTTCCCATCACTGCTGCGGGAACGACGCTGACTACGCAAAGGATGATGCCCAGGGTCAGCTGCATGGCACTGTCGGTCCTGTGATATTCCTGCTCCGTGTAGATCCGTTCAGCGGTCTTGTAATCGATGCTGCAGGGGAACTTCTTTAAAAAGCTCCACATCTTCATGCAGGAAGAGGAATAAACCATAAGACCCACACCTGCTGCCACGGACAGGAAGAAAAATGCGATGGCCCAGGCTCCGCCGGCTTTGCTGAAGACATCTCCCAGGATGGGGCCTACGGGGCTGATAACGCATAACAGAACACCAAGTCCGATGAGGAAGTGATGCTTTGCCATGTCCGCCATGTACTGCTCTGCTTCCTGAATGGATACAAAATGGCGGTCCGTGGTATCCGTCTGCTCCATGGCATGTGCGATGCCAAGGGTCTCTGCCAGCTCGTCCAGATTGCCGAATTCGGAGATCACGATGCCGATGGCCTCGTTATCCGCTTTCCCCTCTTCTTTTAACTCCGTGTATTTGTCCTCCATCATGGAGTACAGTTCCTGTTTTGCTTTCAGTACAGCTGCCGTATTGGGCAGATCTGCAAACATGCTCTCCAGGTAATTTTTGATCGTTTCCATAGTCTCCTCTTTTCTCCCTTTTCTTACACTTCTCCGCGGCTCTTACAGATCCTTTACAAAACGCTCGATCACGTCCTTTGTCAGCTGCCATTCTTCGCATTTCTCACGGTAGTAGGACTTCCCATACTGTGTGATCTCGTAGTAAGTCCTCTTTTTTCCGTTTTCTGCTTCCCGGCTGAAAGAAGTGATGTAACCGTTTTTCTCAAGTCTGGTGAATGCCGAGTACAGCGTGGTCTCTTTGATGAGGTATTTCTCCTCGGTGAGCGCCCGGATCTGCTTTGAGATCTCGTAGCCGTACGATGGTGCATCCAACAGCAGGAACAGGATCATGGTGTCGTTATAGCCCCGGATCACATCACTGCTGATGTTTCCTGCCATATTCCTTCCTCCTTATCACAATCCCCCCGACAAACGTTGCAACGATTATCGTACTATGTCTGTCGTAGTACGTTAAATATAATACGACTGTCGGGGTATGTCAACAGTTTTTTCAAAAAAAACAAAAACCGGCGAAAAATCGCCGGTTTGAGGTTATCCTAATATGTTCTTTAAATAATCTGCTAACACCTTTGCTGCCATATTGTGGCCTTCCGGCGTCGGATGAAATCTGACACCGAGATAGTCCGGTGCGGAATCAGGCAGCAGAAGAAAACTCACCTTCTGATCCCCGCTCTCCTTCTTATACTCCTCCAGAAAATCCCGGATCCGGTCCTGCATCTCCCGGCCCAGCATGCCGTATGCCCAAACAAGATGGGCATGAGGATAAAAACTCCGCAGTTCCTTTAAGAACCGAATGCCCTGAGCCCGGAAGAGTTTTTCATACTCTTCTTTTTCCCATTTTCCCGTGGCCATGGCAGACTGATCGTTGTAGCCAAGATTGATGATCACCGCATCCTTCTGCGCGGAGGCAAAATCCCAAGGTTCCTGACAGCCGATGGCCCGTCCCCTCTCCGATCTTTGGGATCCGCAAAGACGCGGATAGACATCGGGAATGTTGCAAGCGGGATTTCCGTCCCAGGATGCATAAAGCCCCCAGCCACTCTGGCTGACGATGCTGTACTCCGCATTCAGCAGATCCGCCGTATAGCGGGAATAACTGTTTGCGTTATCAAATACCGCAGGGATCCATTCTTCCCGATTCGTCAGGCCGCAGCCTTCTCCGGAGGTAATGGAATCGCCGATAAATTCGAGGGAATACCGATATGAGGTTGGGGTCAGGATCTCACCCTCAACGTCCACGGAGTAGATCTTGATCAGAGACACCGAATCTTCCGGCATATTCTGAGTATTCCGGGCAATCCGCACAACCGTTTCCTTTGAGGGATCCAGGTTCTGCACCAGCGTGTATTCCCGCCTCTCCCGGGAAAGGGGAAACCGGGATAAACGCTCCCCGTCCACAAACACATCCAGCCACAGTTCCAAATTTCCGTATTCCGCATCCATCTCAGCTTTTATGCTGCTTCCGCGAAACCGGATCTCCGGACCGCTTCCCTGCCAGAACAGGACAAGGGCACCCTCTTCTTTTCCGCAGCGTCCCCGGACCTTTAAAAGACCGGAAGCCGCAAGCTCACTCATATCCCTGCGCATTTTTACTCCTATCGAAGGAAGCCTGCAATGATCTGCTCTTCGGCTTCTTCTTCCGTCAGTCCGAGGGTCATCAGCTTGATCAGCTGGTCGCCTGCGATCTTTCCGATGGCAGCTTCATGGATCAGCGCTGCATCCACATCGTTTGCATCCAGTCTGGGAATAGCCACAACACGGGCCTTGTCCATAATGATGGCATCGCATTCCGCATGGCCGTGGCAATCGGTGTTACCCACGATGGCTGCTTCGAAGATCTGCTCGGAAGTATCCTTTGCAACGGATCTGGAGATCACATCGGTACTGGATCCCTTACCGTTTAAGTCCACGGTGTAAACACTGGTAGCCTTCTGGCTGCCGTGAGTCATGAGTCTTTCATGGACGATCATGGTTGCCTCGTCCTTTAATTCCGCCTTGGTGGTGCGGACTGTGGAGTCTACGCCCTTGATCTGGACCATCTCCATCTCCACGTAACTGCCTTCTTCCTGATAGACTTCCGTTACGGGGTTCAGGATACGCTTGCCCTGACCGTCACCTTCACCGTAATGTTTTTCCACATATTTGACTTTGGCATTCTTGCCGACGAAGAAACGGTGCACGCCGTCGTGCTCCGAATCCTGGGATCCGCAGTTAGAGATACCGCAGCCTGCCACGATGACCACATCCGCATCTTCTCCGATATAGAAGTCGTTGTAGACCGTCTCCTTGATGCCGCTTTCGCTGAGCACCACGGGGATGTGCACGCTCTCGTTCTTGGTGCCGGGTTTGATGTGGATATCAATACCGGGCTTGTCTTCCTTGGTGACGATATCGATGTTGGCGGTAGTGTTCCTTGCTGCCAGCTGACTGTTTGCACGAATATTATAAGCGCCCTCGGGCATCACATGGAGGCCTGCCACCTCCGCGATCAGTTTCTTTTGAATCTCATCCATCACAGGGTACCTCCTAACTTCTCACAGGCGATGTTCGCCGCGGAGGGCGTGCCGAGAATTTCCGGAAGGATCTGATCCTTGGGACCGCTCTTTTTCACTTTACCGTCTTCGATGACAATGATCTCATCCGCAATGTTCAGGATCCGCTCCTGATGGGAGATCACCAGAATGGTTCCCTGAACGGAAGATCTGATATTCTCAAATACCTTGATCAGGTTCTGGAAGCTCCAGAGATCGATACCCGCCTCGGGCTCATCGAAAATGGAGAACTTTGTCTTTCTTGCAAGCACGGTGGCGATCTCGATACGCTTTAATTCACCACCGGATAAGGAAGCGTTCACTTCCCTGTTGATGTAGTCCTTAGCACAAAGGCCAACCTTGGACAGATACTCGCAGGCGGTGGAGATGGAAATCTTCTCCCCTGCTGCCAGCCGCAGAAGGTCCACGACCTGGATGCCTTTAAAATGAACGGGTGCCTGGAACGCAAAACTCAGGCCCTTTTTTGCACGCTCGGTGATGTTCAGTCCCGTAATGTCTTCTCCATCCAATAGGATCTGACCGGATGTGATGGGATTAACACCCATGATCAGCTTTGCCAGGGAGGATTTTCCTCCGCCGTTTGGTCCGGTGATGACAACGAACTTGCCGTCGCCAACCGTCATATTCAGGTGGTCGATGATCCGAATGACCTTACCCTCGTCTTCAACCTCATAGGTTGCATCTTTGATCTCTAACATAATGACTCCTAATTCTAATGAAAAAACCAACTGCTCTATGCACGAAAGGATCTCGCCTTCCGCGCCCTACTATCATACAACATCTCCTTCGAGTTTTCACCCTCTAACTTGGAAGTGCTGTATTTACCTGTGTCGGACCACTTCAAAACGCTGAAGCCGTACATCCTCATCCGGCATAATGCCGCCCTTTTGTCTCGCAATGTCGATCTGCTGCTCAACGGAATCCACGCCGTCAAGATCCGGCAGCAAAAGTCCCCGCCGGCCCCCACCGGAAACGATGACTCCGTATTTTTTCACGTCCAGTTCCGCAGGAGAAGCGATATCCTCAGGCTTTGTCAGAACATCCACATTGATCTCCAGATAGGGAATCTCCGACTCCGTAATGGGCGAAAATCTGGGATCCCGGGTGGATGCACTGATGGCATTCTGGATGATCTCCTTCGCAACACAGTTCGTCACGGGCAAAATCGTACCGATACAGCCCCGGAGCCGCCCCTGTTTATGGATGGATACAAAAGCCCCTGCCCGCTCTGATGTCATCTCGGAAGGGAGATCCCCGGGTACGGAGATCACTTCCCCTTTGGTGATATAGCTTTCCAATGATGCCCGCGCCAGTTTGACGTAAGCATCTTCTCCTTCTTTTTGCATACGCAGTTTCTCATCAAGGCCCTGATAATAAGCCTTCAAAAACTCCCTGGAGGGATCCGGATCCCCCGGACGGAAATAACAGATGCCGTAGCCCACTCCCGTTACATCCTGATGGGACAACTTCACAGCCTCCACAGCCCTGCCGTTTAAAGCCCCCGCCATCATCACAAAGGATCTATGACCGCACTCTGCCGCCTTTTCGCAAAAGTGCTCTTCAAAATCAAAGAGTTCTCCAAAGGCTGCCCGGGAACACACGTCCATAATGCGCTTATCGTACTCGGGACCCTCCGGTGCAAAACCGTAGGGACCATGGACCTGAAGCTTGTGGGATAAGTCCCCGCTGGCAACGTACACCACCCTGCGTCCCGTTTCTTCCACCGCCTTTGCGATCAACATGCCCATGCGGTAATGCTCCGCAAGAGGCAGTCCCGAAAGCCCGATGCGGACGATCTTATAATCTTTTAAATACTTCCGGATAAAGTACAGAGGCACCATGGTCCCATGATCCAGTTTCCGCTGCCTCTCTCCCTCCGTTCCCGCAGGGAAAAAATCTTTGTCCGCAAGAAAAGAGATCCGACGCACCAGCTCCGTATCATAAGTTTCCCGGAATTCCACCTGAGGAGCCCGGAAATCCGCAAAGGAACCTGCTGCCCCGTCTCCGGGAGAAATGTGGAAGTAGTCCGCGTACATGGTGGCATGGGGACTGGAAATGATCACCGTATCGGGTTTTAAGTCTCCGATCCTCTTTGCCACTTCTTCGTAGGCACGGGTTGTCTCTTCGATCTGTGCTTCCCCGCCTTTTCCCACATCGGGAACGATCAGCGGCGGATGGGGTACCATGTAAGCTTCCAGAATGGGCATCTTTATACCTCCTGTACTTCTTCGGCTACATTACTTCTTTCTTCCGTACACCAGCTTCTTGATCTGATGATAAAAACCAGAAAACAGCCTGCTTTCCGCCATGGCTGTCCGCAACGGGGCAAAGGTCAGCGCCATGGTGCGGCGGTAACGATGCAGGTCCTTTGGATCCATATAGGTTTCCGTGATGGCTTTGTGTTCTTCCCGGTCCCTCTTTTTATTCTCTTTTGTCTTTGATTCTGAAATCCCGCCGCCTTCGTAATCGGCGATCACCAGGTCCACATAGATCATTTCCGCCTTGGCCTCGTAATAACACCAGAGGAAATGGTCATAGTCCGCCCGGATCTTATACTTCAGGTCATATTTTTTCGCATCGAACAACCGTCTGTCGTAAAAACAGGACTGATGGCAGGGGATATTTCGAAAACAGGTAAAGCCGTCGATGACCCGAGGAGATGCATCCACTGATGCGCGATTGACGCAATAGGTGTCTCCGTAAAAGATGCGGAAAGGGCGCTTGTCTGCCTCTTTCCCA
>JAFUUM010000226.1 GCA_017477805.1 Lachnospiraceae bacterium | reverse complement strand
TCGGTCATCGGATAATGAAAACTGAATATCGAAAACAATGAAACAGCCCATGCCCCAAAGCATATGAACTTATGGCTATGCAGAGGACACATGGGCAGGAAACAGGATCAAAAGTGTTCGCCTAACGAGGACGCCTGTTTTTGAACACACAGGTTGTAGGAGATGTCATGGTTTTTCTTCTGGTACGGTTTGACGTAGACCGGAAGACTGACATAAGCTCCCAGGTTGTAGTAATGATCCGGAGCGTAATCGTCTACGAAGTACTTCTTTTCGTTATCATCGCTGAGAGTATACGTGACGATCTCGGTAGTTGGATTATCCTTGGGGACACGGCGCCTGGTTCGATCAATCACAGTACCGGACAGAAACAGACCGTAGGATAGTTTCACGGATTGCTCCATAGAATTACTGTTCGTTTGCAGGTTGTTGGTTCGGCTCATAAGCACCTCCTTTGTGAAGTTCGTTATAGAGTTTCTGGTATTTATGCTGATTATTCAGATAATCACGGATCACGGAAAAGAACTTTCTTCCAAGACCATAAAGACTGCCAAGCTCGCAGGACAGATAAGCGGAAACCATATCGTTTGTAGTAAAAATCCCATGATCCTTCAAGATACGGACATAGCGCTTAAAGTCATGGTTTAAAGACGGAAGCTCATCTACAGGGATATCGAAAACACCAATGCTTTTGATAAGGTTGTAGTTATCGTAAGAGAATTCGGAACCGGATTTCATTATGTAATATAAGGCAACCGCAAGCTTTCTTCCTACCGCGTTAGAGGCTTTTTTCCACTTCCCAGTTTGGCAGTACAGGTTATAGCCCCATCTGCCGAAGAGCTCGGAATGACAGCGGATGAGACGATCTCCGGAAGAGGTAAGGGCACGATGAAGCTCCTTACAGCCACCACGTTTTACTGTACTGGTGACGTGCTTGGCGCTGATCTTAAGACTGGGGTCAAGACCACAGTAAGCGGCTAAAGCCTTCGAATTCGGGAAACGGCGCGGTGTGATGATATGTGCTAACCAGGTGATGGCGGTCACTTCCCCGATCTGAGGAGCGGAGGTCAGGATACGAAGCATATCCTCACCGGAGAGGGTAGAAGAATCGGTTTCCCAGGACATCGAAAGAACCTTGCGACGAATGGTATCCAGTAACTCGGCGGCCCGCTCTACGGCAAGATCATACTTCTGATATTCATAACGAAGGATTTTCCGGGTATCCAAAGGGATAGGGACAGGACAGAGGGAAACAAGCGAAGATGGATTATCCGAGATCTGATCTTCTACAATAGCGCGGACATCATGATTCTTGACAACGCTGCCTTCTCTGCCGATGGTTAGACCGAAGCGAACGATAACGTTGTTGATTCGGTTGCTGATGGAAGTAGCTTCGTGAACGAACCGGTTTCGTTCTGAGATAAGGACCCGAAGCTCCTTGATATCTGTAGAAGGAATGTAGGACCCAGGCCAGATACCGGTAAGGTCATGCAGGGCAAGAAGTTTAGCATCCAAGACATCGGTCTTACGTTTGGTACTGCCGGCGATCGTAGGATTTATGATGCTGGGGGTTCCTTCCCAGGCCATTA
>JAFUUM010000225.1 GCA_017477805.1 Lachnospiraceae bacterium | reverse complement strand
TGTAATGGCTCCCATCGTGAACGATAAAATCGGCGCAAAAATTAACGCCACAAGGAGGTGACCCGGCCATGCCGAGGCACGTTGAGGCATGGGTGGACGGGGTGGCCCTGTCTGCCCTGGGCGCGATCCTGATCCAGCAGGTGCATGAAGACCCGCCCCAGCTGGAGATCGTCACCGGCGAGCGGCCGGGGCGGTACGGCGAGCGCCTGATTTCCATCCGGCGACAGTCGCTGCGTGTGGCCATCGAGGCCGCTATCCAGGAGCGCTTTGACCTGGCGTCTGCCCGGATCCGTGAGATCATAACGGAGGCAAAAGAGGGAAAGCTTCCCGAGGCCATCGGCGAGTATTTTTCTAATGCCGCAGCTTTTATGGACATGCTGGCAGACCAGTGGGTTTTCCTTACCGAAGGCGGCCTGGACAAGGCTCCCGTGGTAGAACTGGAAAAGAGAAACAATGCTCTTTACGAAGAGGTCATTCCCGAAAACTACGAGAACAGCTTCTTAAATCCCACCTATGCGGTGAAGACTTTGGGAGAAGAACTTGGTGCAGTGCTTTCTGCAGTCCGTACGGAACTGCGTGAGGCCGTCTCTGAAATGTACGTCGGAGACATCAAGGCAGTTGTGGCCCGTCAGGAACTGCTCCTTGAGATGTACAGCCTGTTCACCGAGGAGGATACCCTACCTTCTTACGAAACCGTACGTCTTGCATATCGTCAGAACAGATTTGACCGGATCCCCGAGCGTCAGTATTACATTGCAAGCACCATGTCCCTGCCGGAAGTATCCAAGGCAAACAGAGTCATTGCAAATGCTGATCTTTCCGATACCAGATATCTGTACGCATACGGTGAAAACATCACCGAAAACGAGAAGGAACTGGTCCGCTTCATGAACGCCCTGCCGGAAGAGACCATCGCCACCATGGCAGATACCTTTACCGAAGGCTACCGCATCGGTTTCGAAGTGACCGGTAAGGACCTGTCCAAAAAGAAACTGGCAGAGATCCTCTATCCCATCGGTTTTGAGCGTATGATGAGACGCAGTGTCGCTAATCTTGCAAAACTTGGCCTGGGCACTGTTACCAGAGTGGGCGGCATCGCAACCACCGAAGCAAACCGTCAGTACGAATTTGATCATAAGGACGACGAGGCTCTGTACTTCGACAGAGAGTACATGGAAGAGACCCTGAAATACAGAAAAGAAGTGATGGAGTCCTTAAAGACCGAGTTCCGCGGCTACGCAGGCCCTGCCGTTGTTGAGAGCTTTGGAGAAAAGAACTTCGATCCCGTCAATAAGAAAGAAGCCATCCACAAGACCGCTGAGAACAACAAACTGGATGTGGAATTCATGACCCGTTACGGCATGATCACCAGAGAGTACATCATCGAGGAAGAGAGAAGTTTTGCCATCATCGCATTCCCCATCCCCGAGATCACTCCCTGCCTGCCGAACCCCACTTCCGAAGGCTACAGCGAGTTCTTTAGAGAGATCATCAAGGTAAATACCCTGGATTACATGAAATACCGCAACATCCAGGCTACCATCATCGCCGCTCTGGATCAGGCAGACTACTGTGAAGTCAAGGGTATGAACGGCAACCGCACGGATCTTAAGATCAATCTGTGGAAACTGCAGAACCCCGAGAAGGAGACCATCTTCGAAAACTGCGTTGCGGATGTAAATATCCCCGTTGGCGAAGTCTTCACCTCTCCCGTGCTGGAAGGTACAAACGGAACCCTGCAGGTTTCCAGAGTGTACTTAAACGGTCTGGAATACAGAGACTTAGAGATCCGGTTCGAAGACGGCATGATCTCTTATTACAACTGCGGCAACTTCGAAGTGGAGAAGGAAAACAAGGACTTCATCTCCGACAACGTGCTCCATCACCATGAGACACTGCCCATCGGTGAGTTTGCTATCGGCACCAACACCACAGCCTACGTTGTTGCAAGAAAGTATGGTGTGGAAGACAAACTTCCCATCCTCATCGCAGAGAAGACAGGTCCTCACTTTGCAGTGGGTGATACCTGCTATTCCCATACCGAGGAGATCAAGGTTTATAATCCCGACGGCAAGGAGATCGTTGCAAGAGAGAACACCAAGTCCCGTCTGCGGGATACGGATCCCACCGCAGCATACTTCAACTGCCACACGGATATCACCATTCCTTACGAGGAGCTGGGTGAGCTGACGGCAGTTCGCAAGGACGGCAGCCGTATCGAGATCTCAAGAAACGGACGGTTCGTCCTGCCCGGTACCGAAGAGCTGAATAAACCACTGGACGAAAACTAAATCGTTTAGTTCCACTTACTCGCACCATCAAATGATGTGTGATAAAATAATATTTGGGGTCGGGGCGCTTTATATGCCCCGGCAAATTGGGGTAAAAAAAGCACATAGTGCAGAAAGGTTGGGGTTACAAAGAAATGAGCAAGAAAGCAAAACGTAATGTCATCGTAGGACAGTCCGGAGGCCCGACAGCGGCCATCAACTCTTCTTTGGCAGGAGTGTTCCGGACCGCAAAGGACAGAGGCTACAAAAAGGTCTACGGTATGCTGCACGGCGTACAGGGACTTTTGGAAGGCCGTTACATCGATCTGTCCGAGCACATCCGCACCGGACTGGATGCTGAGCTGTTAAAGCGCACACCGTCCGCATATCTGGGATCCTGCCGTTATAAACTTCCGGATATCTACGAAGACAAAGAAGTGTATGAAAAGATCTTTAAGATCCTGGACGAGCTGGAGATCGACTGCTTTATCTACATCGGCGGAAACGACTCCATGGACACCATCAAGAAGCTGTCCGATTACGCGATCGTTACCGGTTCCGAGGTACGCTTTGTGGGCTGCCCCAAGACCATTGATAACGACCTGGCACTCACCGATCACACCCCCGGTTACGGCTCCGCTGCGAAGTATATCGGTACTTCCGTAAAGGAGATCATCCGTGACGGCTGGAGTCTTGAGACCAGCAAGGGTCAGATCATCGTGGTAGAGATCATGGGAAGAAACGCAGGCTGGCTTACCGGTGCTGCAGCCCTTTCCAAAGGTGAGGACTGTGACGGTCCCGATGCCATCTATCTGCCGGAACTGCCTTTTGATGTTCCCTCTTTTGTCAAGAAATGTAAGGAACTGTTAAAGAAAAAGAAATCCGTTGTGATCGCCGTTTCCGAAGGTATCCATACCGCAGACGGCACCTACATCAGCGAGATGGGCAACAGCACCGAGTATGTTGATGCATTCGGTCACAAGCAGCTCACCGGAACCGCCAGATATCTGTGTACCGTTCTTTCTCAGGAGATCGGCTGTAAGACCCGTTCCATCGAGCTTTCCACTCTGCAGAGAGCAGCCAGCCACTGCGCATCCAGAGTTGATATCCTGGAAGCCTACGAGGTTGGTGGTGCTGCCATGAAGGCTGCTGACGAAGGCGACAGCGGTAAGATGGTTGTTATCCAGAGACTGTCCGACGATCCTTATCAGGCAGGTACCGAGGTCAAGGATGTTCACAAGATCGCTAACGATGAGCGTCTGGTTCCCAGAGAGTGGATCACCAAAGACGGCACCTATGTAACACAGGAGTTCATCACTTACGTTCGTCCTCTGATCCAGGGCGATGTGGGAGCAGTCATGGTGGACGGTATTCCCCGTCATCTGTATGTTCCCGGCTATCAGGAACTGCTGTAAAACAGACAACAAAAAATCAGTATTATCCCCCGATTTCACTATGGAATCGGGGGATTTTTTGTAGAAATGGTCCGACCTCTTATGCTATACTGCACTTTGTTTATTTTTGCATTAACAGTAAGAGGAAAAGTAATACCATGATCAAGCACTACAACGCATTTATTTCTTATAAACACGCCCAGGTGGACTCCAAAGTGGCAGCTGCGGTTCAAAGGAGCCTTGAGCGCTACCGGATCCCCGGCAAGATCCGGAGAAAGACCGGCGTCAAAAAGATCGAGAGAGTCTTCCGGGATAAGGACGAACTGCCTATCACAAGTAACCTGGGTGATGATATTTCCTACGCTCTTGAGCATGCGGATTATCTTATTGTCATCTGCTCTCCGAGAACAAAGGAATCCATCTGGGTATCCAGAGAGATCGATTATTTCCTGCAGACCCATGACAAGAGCAAGGTCCTGACGGTCCTGGCAGAGGGAGAACCGCAGGATGTGATCCCGGAGATCCTTTTAAATACCGAAGAAGTGATCGTCGATGAAGAAGGTCATGAGATCCGCCGGACCATCCCCATGGAACCCTTGTCCGCAGATTATCGCATGTCCATGAAGGCGGCAACGAAGGAGGAACTGCCCAGACTGGCAGCAACCCTGATCGGCTGTTCTTATGACGAGCTCATGAACAGACAGCGTCAGTACCGCATGCGCCGGACCACCGCCATCTTCGCAGGCATCTTATCCATCGCCCTTGGCTTTGGTGCGTACATGTTTTACAGTAATATGCGCCTGGATGAGAGCAACAGACGGCTGGATGAGAGTAACAGGCAGCTGGAAGAGAGAAATGTACAGCTGGATGAGAGCTATCAGGAAGTCCTTCGAAACCGCTCCAGATACCTGGCCAATGAGTCGGGAAAACTTCTGGATGATGAGCAGCGGATGGATGCTCTGCAGTTGGCACTTGCTGCTCTTCCCTCTGAGAAAAACCCAAATATCCCGGTAACACCGGAGGCCATCAGAGCGTTAACGGATGCCAGTATGGCTTACGTGACCTTAAATGATGCCAACATCAGTGCCGTCTGGAATTATCAGATGAACAACAACATCAGCGAGATGGTCGTTTCCAGAGACGGAAAAAAGCTGGCGGCAAGAGATAACAAGGGCAATGTGGTGGTCTGGAGTACGGAGACCCATCAGGAACTGCTGCGGCTGGATCGGGTGGAGGATCTGGCTTACATATCCTTTATGGAGTCGGACAAGATCCTGATCTCCACGAACAGGGTTGCCTATGCATACGACCTGGAAACCGGAAAGGAATGCTGGAACTTCCCTACGGAAGATTACGAGCGGATCGGCGCCAAGGGCCTGATGATCGACGAGGAACATGTGCTTATTGTTCTGGACGGCGTACAGTTTTATAACGTCAACATCAACACCGGTAAGGTGGAAACACAGTACGAAGCCGGTGGCCTGGATCCCGAAGGGAAGTTTCGGACCAACGGATCCAAGTACAAACTCTCCCCGGATAAGAGTAAGATCGCATATGATGCTTACATGACGGGAGAAAATGCCGAGATTGTCGGGATCTTTGATTTTGAGACTTTGGAAACAAAGTACTATGAATGCGAGAATGCGGATCTGATCTTCTTCGGCTGGGCAGATAATGACCATCTTGCCATTTCCTCCGTTGAAGATACAACTGATTCCAGCATGTCCATGTATGATTATTCCCTGATCAAAACGGATCATTGCCTGCTGTACTGCCTGGATGTCAGGGACTTAAACGTCATCTGGGAAACGGATTTTACCAGTAATGAAGTTGCAGTGAAGTCGGATTTCCTGTATCTGCCGGCCATTAACGCCGTTGGTTATTACGAGGGAAATATGTGCCGGATCTACGAAGTGGAGACCGGTGAGATGCTCTACGAGCACAACGTGAGTGATGTGATCATTGAAGCAAACGACAATGACGGGGATGGATACCCCGTTTACATCACCAAGAGCGGATGCTCACTTAGTCCTGCTCCGAATTATGGCACGGATGCACTTTATTCACGACCTTACTTTACGGATGATCTGGCGGAAGCTGTGGTCAACCGCGGCGTTTATGTGAAAAAGTCTCTCAGTTCCCAGATTATTTACTACGGAGTTTATGTTTGCGACGAAGAATGGACCGCTTTTGAGGAAGTAACGGACTTAGACACCATCCTGGACGGAGATTATGTCATGGACGATCATTATCTGATGACCATGACCAAGGAAGGAAACGGCTATGACTCCGCGCTCCTGACCGTATTTGATCTGGAACAGTCGAAGATGATCCTGCAAAAAGAGATGGAAGGAGAAGCCGTTAAGTCCTATCAGTACACCCCCCTTGGGTTTGCGGAAGGAAAGGCCTATCTTTTCCGGGATATCTATTCCGAAGAGCTGCTTGTGGAAGTGGATCTCGAAACGGGAGCGATGAATGAGAGAAAACGTGATGCAGCTGCATCCAAGCTTTCTTTCCTGAAGGATGGAGATGCTGTCCGGGAGGCTTATGCCATTGCACTGGAAGAAGCAACGACTTACGGAAATGATGAAGAAGACGATACTCCGGAGTTTTTGACCAAGGACCCGGACCGTATCCTCATGGGATATCTGGAATGTACCCTGGGCGAGAAAGATGTGGTGCTGGCTGCATATAACGACGGCGGCCTCAGCAAATTCGATGCGGAGACCGGAGAATTTCTGGAAAGCACCGGGATCTCCCGGTACATCAACGGCACCTATGAGTGCTCCTTTGTTCTGGATGAGGATCGTGACAGAGTCTATGTACAGTTTGGAAAACTCTGCGACGTGGTGGAGCTCTCCAGTTTTGTGGAGGTCGCCTGCGTCCAGCACTGCCTTGGAGTAGACGTACCCCGGAACCGCTTTATCACCACCTCCAGCGGAGACGGCCGCGAAAATCACGTTGGGTATTTCAAACAATACACGTTGGAGGAACTGATCCAAAAGGGAGAAGCCATCCTGCAGGGTGTAGAGATGAGCCCGGAAGCAAAATCTGCCTACGGAATTGAATAATGATCATGAAAAACCGCAGCTTCTTTGTTTATAAGAAACTGCGGTCAGACTGTAGACAAAGGCTCAAACATTTCGATGTTTGGGCTTTTTTCTTTACAAAAAAACATGACATTTGTGTCATTTTGTGTTATAATAAAGCTAATAAATGGGGGGCTTTTCCAACATGATGACGCAAAACGCTGATAAGAAAAGAAATCAGATCCAGATGTTCTGCATGGATGACATGGTACCCAAGGATCACCTCCTACGGCTTGTAGATAGTGCGATCGATTGGACTTTTATTTATGATCT
>JAFUUM010000224.1 GCA_017477805.1 Lachnospiraceae bacterium | reverse complement strand
GGAATTACATGATCCCTACAATGGCAAGAAGAACGGTCTTATTGCAGGACTGGATACGGAATGAAAAGAATACTGAGAAAATACTATAAATATCTGAAACAGATCAATCGCCTTGCTGTGGAGATGGAAACCTTATCGGATGAAGACCTCGGAGCAATGACCGGGAAGTTGAAAAGCCGTCTGCAAAAAGGAGAGACTTTGGAAGATATTCTTCCGGAAGCCTTTGCTGCGATCCGCGAGGCGGCAGGCCGTGTCCTTGGCATGTATCCCTATGATGTGCAGATCCTTGGGGGGCTTGTGCTACATTTCGGAAATATCGCGGAAATGTGTACCGGAGAGGGTAAAACGCTGGTTGCGGTAATGCCGCTTTATCTGAACGCCCTGACCGGCAGGAGTACGATCCTTGTGACGGTAAACGATTACCTGGCGGCAAGAGACGGAAAGCAGATGCGGGAGTTGTTCTCCTTTATGCATCTTACTACCGGGATTGGTGTGGAAGAAGAAGGCCAGCGTCTGACCCCTGCGGAAAAAAGAAAGATCTATGCATCGGATATCGTGTATACGACAAACAGTGCACTGGGGTTTGATTATCTGGCCGAGAACCTTGCAATAGACGAAGCAGGTAAATTCCTTCGCCCTTATTATTATGTGATCCTGGATGAGGCGGATTCGGTGCTCCTTGACAGCGCGCAGACGCCGCTGGTCATTTCGGGAGCGCCGAGAGTCCAGTCAAACATGTACAATCTGGCGGATTATTTTGTTGCAACCCTTCGACGCGATATAGAATACGAATTCGAAGAAAAAGAAAAGAAAGTCTGGCTTACGGAGGAAGGGATCGAAGTGGCACAGCGCTATTTCGGCGTTGAAAACCTGTACGACGGGGATCATTTCGAACTGGTCAGACATATCACGTTAGCGCTTCAAGGCCACATATTGTTTGAAAGGGACAAACAGTATGTGGTGGAAGAAGACAAGGTAAAACTGCTGGATGAACAGGCCGGCAGGATCATTGAAAACACGAAACTGCGCGGCGGACAGCATCAGGCACTGGAGGCGAAGGAACATGTTTCGCAGTCTCAGGAAAATCGTGCGATGGCATCCATTACCTATCAGGCTTTTTTCAATATGTTTCCCAAGATCGGCGGAATGAGCGGTACTGCGGCGGAAAACGTGGATGAGTTTTTGGACACGTATCATATGGACGTGATCAGGATCCCCACAAGAAAACCGATTCAGAGAAAAGATCTCGGGGACAGTGTCTTTTATAACCGGGAAGATCAGGTCGTTGAGGCTCTTGCACAGGTGCAGAAAATACATGCGACCGGCCAACCGGTCCTTCTGATCGCGTGCTCCATTGCCGTATCGGATGCCTGTTCCAAAATTCTGCTGGATTGCGGTATCCCACACAACGTGCTGAATGCGTATAATATCGCAAAGGAAGCGGAGATCATAGCGGAGGCAGGTCAGGAAGGCGCCGTTACCGTAGCAACTGCTATTGCGGGACGGGGGACCGATATCCGATTGGGAAAAGGCGTGAACGAACTGGGGGGTCTTGCCGTGATCGGCATCGGCCTTATGGATAACATGCGGCTGGAACGACAGGCGCGAGGAAGATCCGGGAGACAAGGCGACAAGGGCTTCAGCAAATTCTATATTTCCCTGGAAGATGAAGTGGTAAAGCACTTTGCACCGGAAAAACTTCTGGAAAAATATTCGGAAAAGAGCGGCAAGATTGTTGAGAGAAGACTGCTTCGATGTCCGAGAAAAGCGCAGAACATGAGTGAAAAGTCCGGTCGTGATGCGAGAAAGAACACCATCAAATATGCAGAGAGCACGATGATTCAGAGAAATCTGATCTACTCCATGAGAGATACGATTTTAAAAGAATGCACGACGGAACCGGATTATTACCTCAATATGGAGAGGACGCTGATCGATGAGTTTCTTGATACGTTTGAAAAAAAGCCGGAAGCGGGAGCAGTGATCCGGTATGTGCTCGATAATATCACGTATGACTTGGATGAACATCCTTCGGAGACCGATCTGGAAGACTACGAGTCGATCAAAGAATACGTTCTTAAGATTGCCGAGACACAGTTCGAACGGCAACGGGAGAAAATGGAAAGCGACAGGGACTTCCGCCATTTTCTGTGCCAGATGTCGCTGCGGGCCATCGATGATAACTGGATCGAACAGGTCGACTATGTTCAGCAGCTTAGGATCGCCATCAGCGGAAGATCTATGGCACAAAGAAATGTGATGCACGAGTTTCACAGAGAGTCCCACGACGCATTTATGCGGATGGAGAAACGGATCAAACGGGATATGATGAGAAATATTCTGTTGGGAGATGTGGGCCGGGATGCGGAAGGAAAACAGATTGTCATTGTGCCGTGATCAATAGGTTTTGAAAGGATTTGAACATGATCTACAATTTTAATCTTGGGATAGGCTGGGCCAGCAGCGGAGTGGAATACGCCCAGGCCTATCGGGCAAAGGTGCTGAAAAATCTAAAAGTAAAAGCAAAGTTCTTTTTTTCGGATATGTTCAGAACAGATAATATCGAGCATATGACGAAAAACATTGGGCTGGATGATGATCAGGTGGTCTGGCTTTACCAGTATTTTACGGACTATGATACGGAGCCTTGTTCCTATCCCGTTTCCGAACTCGAAGAAAGCTTCGGGGATGCCGAGTATAAGACAACACCGGATAAGAACAGAATTCAGTATTCGTTTCCGGAGGAAAACCGCTTTGTGAATGTGTATCTTTCATCCGTTGATAAGACGATGGCCCAACGGGTAGAGTATGTGGTGGGGGGATATCTTATCAGAACGGATTATTACAGCAGCGGTAAGATCTTTTCTGAGTTTTTTGTCCCCAGAGACGGTGAAGCACGGGTGTGTTCGCGGAGATTCTATAACCGAGACGGTAAGGTGGCATACGAAGAATTCATCGATGAGAATGAAAAGGAGAAAGAGAAAGAAGGTGAATCCATCTTCCGCTTCCCGGATCGGATCTATTATTCCAAAGAAGAATTGATGGCAGCGGTTGTTGACGATATCGATTTTTTGCCGGAAGACGTTGTGATCGCCGACAGAACAACGTTATGGGGACAGCCTGTGTTCAGACACCATAAACCTGCAAAATTGTGTATTGTCCTGCATGCGGAACATTACAGTACCAGCATCACGGATGAACATCATATCCTGTGGAATAATTATTATGAATACGTATTCGATCATGCCGATAAAGTGGATACCTTTATCACGTCTACGGACATCCAAAATAAGACGCTGAAGGAGCAACTTGAAAAGTATGGCAACGTGCAGCCGCATATCGTAACGATACCGGTCGGCGCACTGGATAAACTCAGGAAGCCGGAGGCCGGGAGAAAGCCCTTTGCAGTCCTTACAACATCCAGGCTTGCTTCGGAAAAACATGTGGATTGGATCGCCAAGGCTGTGATCCGTGCAAGAGAAGCGGTGCCCGAACTGACATTGGACATTTATGGTACCGGCGGAGAAGAAAAAAAGATCCGCGAGATTATCAAAGATGCAAAGGCTGAGGATTACATCCGCCTGATGGGACACAAAAATATGGATGAGCGCTATAAGGATTATTCCGCATACATCGCGGCATCCACAAGTGAAGGCTTTGGATTGACGCTGATGGAAGCGGTGGGATCCGGGCTCCCGATGATCGGCTACGATGTGCCTTACGGCAATCAGACGTTTATTGCCGATGGAGAAAACGGCTATCTTCTTACGGTCGACCGGGAAGAGGAAGGTCCGGAGGAAATGGTCGAGAAGCTTGTGAATGGACTGGTCAGATTGTTTACGGAGGCTGATCTGAAGGCTTTTGAAAAAAAATCTTATCAGATCGCAGAGCCGTTTTTAAGTAAGCATATCGAAGAAAAATGGATGAGACTGGTGGAGGGAAAATGATTTTACTGACAGATCGAACGGGAAAGGAAACGGAATATCTTGCGCATTCACTACGTGAAACCTGCAAGGATTGTACGGTGGTTTCTGTAGTTTACGAAGGGTATCCGTTAAAGGGTTGTATCTCTCCCTACAGCAGTTACATTTACGGAGAAAAGGAATATCCCGAAAATCCCCGCTTTTTTAATCAGATCGAATGCCCGGAATACTGGGAGATCAGCGGAACGGGAAGAAGCGGCCTTGTGAAGGAGTTTCATAAGGACCGTGCCAAGATTTATTACACCGACCCTAAAGAAAAAAGAAATGTTAAGATCGTGGATTGGCTGGATGAAAACGGAAAACCCAGGTTCAGCGATCATTATGACGTTCGCGGCTTCCGTTATGCGATGACAGTACTTGATCGCGAACAAAAACCCACGATCAAAACATATTATACGCCGGAAGGTGAAGAAAAGATCGTCGAGAACTTTGTTACGGGAACAATCATGCTGAAAGAAGGCAACCGGTATTCCATCTTCAGGAATAAAACAGAGTTCGTGGTCCATTTTCTGACGCATTCGGGGCTTGATATCCGCAGGATCTGTATCAACTCGTTGGGGATTCCGTTCTTTGTTTCCAATGAACTGGGAAGGAAAGGATATGTGGGAAGAGATATTCTTTTCTGGCAGGAACCGATCTACAAGGATATTCCCGGAAATATGCAGGGAATCTTCAGGGGAGAAGCCACAAGGGTAACAAAGATCGCAGTGCAGAACAAAAAATCCATGAAAGAACTCATGTCTTCCGCAACGGCATCCAGAGACATTTATTCAAAACTGGGATATATCTATCCTTTTGAAAGAAGAAATCGGGGAAGCGCAAATGTGCTGATCTGTACCAATTCCGATAGGGTTTTGCATTTGGAAGAATTGGTGAAAAATCTGCCGGAATACACATTCCATGTCGCGGCGGTCACCGAAATGTCCTCTAAATTGATGGATCTGGATTCCTACAAAAATCTGAAATTATATCCCTGCATCAGTGCAGGGAAGGCCGAGCAGTTATTTGACGAATGTGATTATTACCTGGATATCAACGAGGGAAATGAAATTCTATCGGCCATCGAGAAGGCCTTTTTACATGACCAGATCATCATAGGATTTACGGAAACGCTTCATGATAAAGATCTGATCGCCCCCGAGAATACGTGCTCTGAAAAGGAAGCGGAGGTACTGATCAACACGTTCGGGCTGATAATGGAAGATCCGGAATACAGGAAAGAACTGCTGAGTTTGCAGTACGAGCATGCAATGTGCGAGACGAAAGAAAGCTTTTCTGCTTTCTTGAACCAATTATTATAATCAATTTTGGCAAAATGTCAACAACGAATTATGAACTGAATTGTTCATATTTCGCATACAAATCAAGATGAAATGATATATAATGAAAATCGGAAAAAACATGGGGCAAAAACTTCATGAAAAGAAATCAGGAGGATGCAATGAGCAATCAGAATACAAAGATCAAAGAAAAAACAAGAAGACTCGTTAAAGCCGGAATGGCTCTCGGTATTCTTGGCGGCGGTGCTTCCGTTCATATGGATGCCTATGCT
>JAFUUM010000223.1 GCA_017477805.1 Lachnospiraceae bacterium | reverse complement strand
CTTCGCATTCTCCTGAGTTTTATCCCTGGGGCGATGCTGTTCTCGATAAAGCCGGAATTGTTTATGATCTTTCCTCTCCTTGCCTGGGGCTATCTCATCGTTTCCCAGATACCGAAGGAACGGGAGATCGATCCCTATACTTACAGGAGAGCCTTTCTTTGTATGCTGTTTCTGAGCGGGCTTGTGTTTCTATTTAATACCGCCAATACCCTTCGGGAAGGGGAGAGCCTGTCTTACACAAGTCTGATCTATCAGATGCTGTTTTTGCTCTTTGATATCATCGCTCTGAAACTGATGCAGATGAGTTCCGAGCCGGATGTCTTCTGGCATTTTGCAAGCGCGGCATCGGTAGTGGTTTCCTTTGTGGTGTCCGCTGTGGCAGCCCTGCTTTTGCTTGGGATCCTTGTGGGAGGCGGGCATCTGATCGGATTATTGGTGAACGGGGTCCTCCACTTTGTGATGTGGCTCGCCATTCTGTTTGCAAAGGGTCCGGAAGCCGTACCGGAACGGAAGGTTTCCGAACTATACCGGAAAACCGTCGAGACCATCGAAGCCGAGCTTCCCGTCAATGAAGGGGAGATGGTCATCGGCGATGGTATCCTTGTGAAGCCCTACACGGTTCTGGATGACCGACAGATCTTCCGTACGGTCTTTTTGATCGGTGTTGCCATCCTTTCCCTGATCGCACTTTTCGTGATCATTCGGCTTGCACTTGGCAGCAGGATTGATCGCGGTAAACCCGGAAAGACCGACGGCACCGGCATCTTTTCTCCCGGCAAACAGGGAAGGCGGGGAAAAGGAAAAGCTTCTTATGAGAGTGCAAACGGAGTACGGTCTGTTTACAATGAATACCTTCTGTTCCTGAAGTCCTCCGGTGTGTTTCCGGAAAGTTCCGATACCTCGGAGGAGGTTTTGAAACGCTCGGAAGAAAAAATGGGAGAGATCGGTCCCGAAGAAGAGCGCCTTCGAAAGATCTACTTAAAAGCAAGATACAGCGAAGAGACCGTAACGGCAGAAGATGCGGAGGAAGCAAGAAACTGTCTGGATGCCATCATCGCCGCGAGAAAAGAGTCCAAAAGCCATTCCTAACCGGAATAAAAAAGTAGTTTACAAACCGGCTGATCTATGGTATTATCCTTGAGCGTATGTAAACGGCCGATGCTTAGATGCAGGTTCTCCAGCCTCATCCCGGTATCCGGCTCAGATCCGCGAAATGCGGGGGCGTAAAGCCTGTACAGTATCAATAGGAGGATACATCAATGATCAGTAAAGAGAAAAAGACAGCTATTATGAAAGAGTATGCGAGATGCGAAGGTGACACCGGTTCACCCGAGGTACAGATCGCAGTTCTGACCGAGAGAATCAAGGAGCTCACCGAGCACCTGAAGGCTAACCCCAAGGATCACCACTCCAGAAGAGGTCTTCTGATGATGGTTGGTCACAGAAGAGGCATGCTGGAATACCTCAAGAACAAGGATATCGAGAGATATCGTGCTCTGATCGAGAAACTTGGTCTGAGAAAGTAAGATTGGTTTAAGACAAGCGGGGTTGTGCGCAGCCCCGCTTGCTTTGGTGTTTCCACACCTTATTTATGGTAGAGAAAAGAAGAGAAGAAGCGAGAAGAGAAGGAGAAAACAAATGTACAAAACTTATTCACTGGAACTGGCAGGCAGAACCCTCAGCGTAGATATCGGCAGGGTTGGTAAACAGGCAAACGGCTGTGCTTTCATGCACTATGGTGACACCACCGTTCTGTCCACCGCTACAGCAAGCAGCGCCCCCAGAGACGGGATCGATTTCTTCCCCTGCTCCGTTGAGTACGAGGAGAAGGCTTATTCCGTAGGTAAGATCCCCGGAGGCTTTAATAAGAGAGAAGGTAAGGCATCCGAGAATGCTATCCTGACCAGCCGTGTGATCGACCGTCCTATGAGACCTCTGTTCCCTAAGGACTATCGTAACGATGTTACCCTGAACAACATGGTAATGTCCGTGGATCCCGAGTGCCGCCCTGAGCTGGTTGCTATGCTCGGTACCGCTATTGCAACAACCATTTCCGATATTCCTTTCGACGGCCCCGTGTCCATGACACAGATGGGTATGATCGACGGCGAGCTCATCGTGAACCCCAGCCAGAAACAGTGGGATGAAGGCGATCTGCAGCTGACCGTTGCATCCACCGAGACCAAGGTCATCATGATCGAAGCAGGCGCTAAGGAGATCCCCGAAGCGAAGATGATCGAGGCTATTTACAAGGCCGACGAAGTAAACAAGACCGTGATCAACTGGATCAAGGGAATCGTTGCCGAAGTAGGCAAGGAAAAACACAGCTATGTAAGCTGCGCAATCCCTGAGCAGATGTTTGAAGATATCAAGAAGATCGTTCCTCCCGAAGAGATGGAAGAAGCGGTATTCTCCGATGACAAGCAGACCAGAGAAGGCAACATCGCCAAGGTTACCGAGAAACTGGCTGAGGCTTTTGCCGAGAACGAAGATTACATGGCAGTTCTGGGCGAAGCAGTATATCAGTATCAGAAAAAGACCGTTCGTAAGATGATCCTCAAGGACCACAAGCGTCCCGACGGAAGAGCCATCGACCAGATCAGACCTCTTGCAGCAGAAGTAGACCTGATCCCCAGAGTACACGGCTCCGCTATGTTCACCAGAGGACAGACTCAGATCTGTGATGTTGTTACCCTGGCTCCTCTTTCCGAGGCACAGCGTATCGACGGACTGGATCCTAACATCACCGAGAAGAGATACATGCACCACTACAACTTCCCTTCTTACTCCGTAGGTGAGACTAAAGTCAGCCGCGGACCCGGAAGAAGAGAGATCGGACATGGTGCTCTTGCTGAGAAGGCACTGATGGCAGTGCTTCCTTCCGTAGATGAGTTCCCTTACACCATCCGTGCCGTATCCGAGACCTTCGAGTCCAACGGATCCACTTCCATGGCATCCACCTGTGCATCCTGCATGTCCCTGATGGCAGCAGGCGTTCCCATCAAGAGAATGGTTGCAGGTATCAGCTGCGGTCTGGTAACCGGCGATACCGATGACGATTTCCTGGTACTTACCGATATCCAGGGTCTTGAGGACTTCTTCGGAGATATGGACTTCAAGGTAACCGGTACTACCGAAGGTATTACCGCGATCCAGATGGATATCAAGATCCACGGTCTGACCCGTCCTATCGTTGAGGAAGCCATCAGAAGAGCAAGAGAAGCAAGACTGTTCATCATGGACACCTGCATGAAGCCCGCAATCTCTGAGCCCAGACCTACCGTGAACGAGTACGCTCCCAAGATCATCACCATTCAGATCGATCCCGATAAGATCGGCGATGTGGTTGGTCAGAAGGGTAAGACCATCAACGAGATCATCGCACGCACCGGCGTTAAGATCGATATCGATGACGACGGAAGAGTTTCCGTATGCGGCGTAGACGAAGCAAAGATGAACGAAGCCGTTGAGATGATCAAGATCATCACCACGGAGTTTGAAGCAGGACAGATCTTTACCGGTACTGTAGTAAGCATCAAAGAGTTCGGCGCATTCGTTGAATTCGCACCCGGCAAGGAAGGTATGGTTCACATCTCCAAGATCGCCAAAGAGCGTATCGACAGAGTAGAAGATGTTCTGACTCTGGGTGATGTTGTTACCGTGAAGTGCCTGGGTAAGGACAAGATGGGACGTATCAGTTTCTCCATCAAGGATGTTGCTCAGCAGTAATCATAAATGATCAGGGGCTGCCTGCGTGGCAGCCCCTTTCTTTCGGAGAGAGGTAAAAGCATGGGAAAAAGAGTTTTCTTATTTGTTCTGGACAGTTTCGGAATTGGTAACGCACCGGATGCGGAAGCCTTCGGCGATGCAGGGACCAACACCATCCTGGCTTGCTCCAAGAGTCAGTATTTTGATCTGCCGAATATGAAGAAGCTTGGCCTTTTCAATATTGACGGCGTGGACTGCGGCGAGAAGGAAAGTGCTCCCGTCGGTGCATTTGCAAGACTGACGGAGAAGTCCGCAGGAAAAGACACCACCATCGGCCACTGGGAGATCGCAGGTCTTGTTTCCGAGAGTCCGCTCCCTACCTATCCCCAGGGCTTTCCCGAGGAAGTGCTGGATGAGTTCAGAAAGCGTACTGGACGGGGCGTTCTGTGCAACCTTCCCTATTCCGGAACTCAGGTCATCGCCGACTACGGTGATGAGCATGTAAAGACCGGTGACCTCATCGTTTATACTTCCGCAGACAGCGTATTCCAGATCGCTGCCCACGAGGATGTTGTTCCCCTGGAGCAGCTCTATGAGTACTGTCACATTGCCAGAGAGATCCTGCAGGGACGGCATGGCGTAGGCCGTGTCATTGCAAGACCTTTTGTGGGAACCTCCGGAAACTATACGAGAACACCTCACCGTCACGATTATTCTCTGCTGCCTCCCGCACCCACCATGCTGGATCGACTTCGGGATGCAGGCAAGACTGTCATTGCCGTAGGCAAGATCCATGATATCTTCGCAGGCGTCGGCATGGATGAGTTCGTGTTCACGGAGAACAATGCGGACGGCATCGAGAAGACCCTTGGCTATATGGACAAGGATTTTGAAGGTCTGTGCTTTATCAACCTTGTGGACTACGACATGCTCTACGGTCACCGCAGAGATGTGGACGGCTATGCCAAAGCACTGACTTATTTTGATCAAAAACTTCCCGAGATCTTTGGCAAGCTCGGTCCCGATGATCTGCTGATGATGACAGCGGATCACGGCTGCGATCCCAGCTACACAAAGACCACGGATCACACCAGGGAGAGAGTACCTTACATCGTGTTCGGCAAAAACGCTCCCGCAGGAAATTACGGCACCCGCGATACCTTTGCGGACATTGCCGCAACGGTTCTTAAATATTTTGATGTACAGCAGGGCGAGAACGGAACAGCTTTGTTCTAAGCCCTACGTGGAGGAATAGTTACAATGGCAGATTACGCCAATGAGATCAACAGACGTCGCACATTTGCGATCATTTCCCACCCGGATGCAGGTAAAACGACCCTGACGGAGAAGTTCCTGCTCTACGGAGGCGCCATCAATCTGGCAGGTTCCGTAAAGGGAAAAGCAACTGCCCGTCATGCGGTTTCCGACTGGATGGAGATCGAAAAGGAAAGAGGTATTTCCGTTACCAGTTCAGTGCTGCAGTTTGAGTATGACGGATATTGCATCAATATCCTGGATACCCCGGGACACCAGGATTTCTCGGAAGATACCTACAGAACCCTGATGGCTGCCGATTCCGCAGTCATGGTCATTGACGCATCCAAGGGTGTTGAGGCCCAGACCAGAAAGCTCTTCAAGGTCTGCGCCATGAGACACATCCCCATCTTCACCTTTATCAACAAGATGGACCGTGATGCCATGGACACCTTTGATCTCCTGGATCAGGTGGAAAAAGAGCTGGGCATCGCAACCTGCCCCATCAACTGGCCCATCGGTTCCGGTAAAGGATTTAAGGGCGTTTACGACAGAGAAAAGGAAGAGGTCCTCACTTTCTCCGATACCGAAAAGGGTACCAAGGAAGGTAAGACCGAAGAGATCGCCCGAAATGACAAGGAAAAACTGATCTCCGTCATCGGACAGGCTCCCGCGGATAAGCTGGAAGAAGAACTGGACCTTTTGGAAGGTGCCGGTGCGGAATTTGACCTGGAGGAAGTCAGAAAAGGTAATCTGACTCCCGTATTCTTCGGATCCGCTCTGACCAACTTCGGTGTGGAAGTGTTCTTACAGCATTTCCTGCATATGGCCATGGCACCCAGCGGACGTGTTTCCGATGAAGGCCTCATCGATCCCGTGACCAACGATTTTTCCGCTTTCGTGTTCAAGATCCAGGCCAACATGAACAAGGCTCACAGAGACCGTATCGCGTTCATGCGCATCTGCTCCGGCAAATACGATGCCACCATGAACGTAAAGCATATTCAGACCGGCAGAGAGATGAGACTGTCTCAGCCTCAGCAGATCATGGCGGATGAAAGAAAGATCCTGACGGAAGCTTATGCGGGAGATATCATCGGTGTATTCGATCCCGGTATCTTCTCCATCGGCGACACCATCGGCTCCACATCCACGAAGTTCCGTTATGAAGGGATCCCGACCTTCGCACCGGAGCACTTCGCTAGGGTCCGTCAGATGGACACCATGAAGAGAAAGCAGTTTGTTAAGGGTATCACCCAGATCGCACAGGAAGGCGCCATCCAGATCTTCCAGGAATTCAATACCGGCCTGGAAGAGATCATCGTCGGCGTTGTGGGCGTGCTGCAGTTTGAAGTGCTGGAATACCGTCTGAAGAACGAGTACAACGTAGAGATCAAGCTGGAAAAGCTCCCCTATGAGTACATCCGCTGGATCGAGAACGAGACAGAGATCGATCT
>JAFUUM010000222.1 GCA_017477805.1 Lachnospiraceae bacterium | reverse complement strand
AATGCAAGGTCAAGGCTCAGGGAGCCGGTAGGGATCGTCTCTATATTCATCTGGGAAGCAGAGTCACCAAGCTTCATGACGGTACCTTTACCGTACTGTTTGTCGATCTGGGCCAGTGCTGCTTCCAATGCTCTTTGTTTCTCTGTGTTTTCCATCTGTTCGTCTCCTTTTGTTCAGAACATCCGTTCGTATCTGTATCATAGATTAAAACAGATGTTCGATTTTGTCAACTACAATTTCTATACAAATCACCGTAACTACAGGTTACTCGAAAACATGTCCTTTTTAACGGACAGCTCTATGCTCCCATGGCATCCCTCCTCTGCAATTATTTGTACTCTTTGCGAAAATTGGCGAAATGCCGGATGTGCAAAGAAATGAAATAAGAATGAAAAAGGACTGCGGACGCTCCGCAGTCCAATATCACTATATCACAGGGCTTTCAGTTCTTCAAGCGCAAGGGCGATCGCCGCATGGACAGCCTGCTCCCGCACGCTCCTTCTGTCCCCTTCAAACAAAAACCGTCTGCTCGAAACCTTTCCAAGCAGGAATACGCCGATATACACGGTGCCCGCAGGGGTTCCGTCTTCTCCTCCGTCAGGTCCCGCGTATCCGGTGACAGAGATGGCAAGATCGGCTCCCGCGCTCTTTGCCGCTCCCTTTGCCATCTCTTCCGCCACTTCCGCACTTACCACGGTATGAACAGCCACGGTATTGGGAGAAACGCCGAGAAGCTTTTCCTTGGAAGATACGGCATAGGTCACATAGGATTCCCGCAGTACATTGGAAGCTCCGGGAACATCTACGATAGTTGCCGCGATCAGACCTCCGGTACAGGATTCCGCCGCGGTCACCGTCATCTTTTTCTCCGTCAGGATTTCAACAAGTTCTTTTGCATCAGCAAACTCAGTCATGGAGCACGCCCTTATTCTTCCACAGATAATCTGCCAGAGAGATCAGGGTCAGCGCCAGGGCTGCCCACATCACGATCTGAGTCAGTAAAGAAAGCTGAGGGATATCAGCGATCATCAGGATCACCATCACCATCTGGAAGGTGGTCTTGAACTTACCCCAGTAGCTGGCCGCAATGACAACGCCCTTATCGGAAGCGATGAGTCTGAAACCGCTGATGACGAATTCTCTTGCGATGATGATCACAACGATCCAGGAAGGGATCAGTCCCAGTTCAATGAGACAGATCATGGCAGAACAAACAAGAAGCTTATCCGCAAGGGGATCCATGAATTTTCCGAAGTTGGTCACAAGATTATACTTTCTTGCGATCTTACCGTCCAGAAGATCCGTCAGGCTTGCTACGATAAAGATCCCCAGCGCGATCCACCGGAAAGAAGGATCCATATCCCGCAACAGCAGAAATGCCACGAAAAACGGGATCAGGATCACCCGGAACATGGTCAGTTTATTCGGTAAATTCATCTTCGATTTCCTCCCCCAGAAGATCGTATTCTTTGGATCCCGTTACCCGGGCTCTCACAAAATCTCCTGTCATGAGATCTCTGTTGCTCTCTAAGAAAAGCAGGCCGTCCACACCGGGAGCATCCCTGTAGGTACGGGTCACGTAAACACCTTCGTCGGGAAGATAGCCTTCCACCATAACGTCGTACTCGGCTCCCACCAGGCTCTCCGCCTTTTCAAAGGCAATCTCCTGCTGTAATTCCATGAGTTCATCCCGTCTTGATGCAGCCACATCCTCCGGAACCTGATCCGGGAAAGATGCTGCCGGCGTATCTTCTTCGGCGGAATAGGTAAAGACACCGAGACGGTCAAATTCCATCTCGTTTACAAAGCGATAAAGCTCCTCGAAGTCCTCCTGGGTCTCACCGGGAAAACCGCTGATCAGAGTTGTTCTGAGGGTAATATCGGGAATCCGTTCCCGAAGTTTCGTGATCGTTTCCCGAAGGCCGTCTTCGGTTGCACGGCGGTTCATCCGCTTTAAGATCTGATCGGAAGCATGCTGGATAGGCATGTCCAGATAATGACAGATCTTGGGTTCTGCCGCGATCACGTCGATCAGTTCATCACCTATCTCTTCGGGATAGCAGTACTGGATGCGGATCCACTTAAGGCCCTCGATGGCGCAAAGCTTCTTAAGGAGCTCCGGCAGGGACTTTTTGCCGTACAGATCAACACCGTAAACCGTTGTCTCCTGTGCCACAAGGATCAGTTCCTTCACCCCGTTTTCCGCAAGACCTTCTGCTTCTTTTACCAGGCCTTCCATGGGAACGGATCTGAAATCTCCCCGAAGTCTGGGAATGATGCAATAGGTACAGTGCTTATCACAGCCCTCTGCGATCTTCAGATACGCAAAATGACCGCCTGTGGTCACGGCGCGCTTTCTGCCGTATACAAGCGGTGCATTTGAACTGCTGATATGATCCTCCCCTTTTCCGGAAAGGGTCTTTTCCAGTTCCTCTGCGATGCTTCCGATATCTCCGATCCCCAAAAGAAGATCCACTTCCGGGATCTCTTTTTTGATCTCCTCCTTGTAACGCTGCGCAAGACAGCCCGTTACCACCAGGGCCTCAATGTCACCGGATTTGCGGAGTTCAGCCATTTCCAGGATCGTTTTGATGCTCTCTTCTTTTGCATCTCCGATGAAACAGCAGGTATTGATGACAACAATATCCGCTTCCGTTTCGTCATCGGTAAAAGAATAGCCTTTTTCACCCAGTCCTCCCAGCATGACCTCGGAGTCCACCAGGTTCTTATCGCATCCCAAAGAAATAAAGTATACTTTTTTATCAGTCTTCATCGTCACTTAAAATGTGGATCTTGCCTTGTTCCAGTTCCTTTACTGCGATGGACAGGGGCTTTTCATCCTCTGCATCGATAAGGGGCTCGTCACCGGCAATGATCTGACGTGCTCTCTTGGCAGTTGCCATAACGATGGAATATCTGCTGCTGACAACTTTCTCCTGGCCTTCCTCCACGCCGCTGTTAACTACTTTCATAAGATCAAGATAAGAGGGATGTAACATATTATTCTCCTTTCGCCATTTCCTTCAGATCATTTCTGACCTGCGTGATAAACTCGCTGTTACTGATGGGGCGGTGATGTGCCGCCTGGATGGTCTCGTGAAGTTCTTTTACGCACACATCCAGATCGTCATTGACCGCGATATAATCATAGTCTTCAATGCCGCAGGCCTCTTCGGCCGCTCTCCGCATTCGCTTTTCCACCACTTCCGGGGTCTCGGTACCGCGTCCGATAAGACGTTCCCGAAGAACCTTGGCACTGGGGGGCATCACGAAGATCAGAATGGCATCTTCAAACTGTTCCCGCACTTTCATGGCTCCCTGGATCTCGATCTCCAGGAGCACATCCTTACCCTCGGCACGTTTTTGTTCCACGTAATCCTTGGGGGTTCCGTAATAATTATCTACATAACAGGCATATTCGATGAGCCCGTTCTGTCGGATCTTTTCTTCGAACTGTTCTTTGGTGACGAAAAAATATTCCCGTCCGTTCTCTTCGCCGGGTCTCGGCGCTCTGGTGGTCATGGACACGGACAACGCGTAATCATCGTAGTCCGAGAGAAGCCGTTTCATGAGCGTCCCCTTGCCCGTTCCGGCAAAACCGGAAACCACTACCAATAAACCTTTTTTCATATATCGTCCTCTTCCGCTCTCCCGGATACCGTCTCGGGAAGGAGCGCAGATAATACCACACTGCCGTTTTCCATAACCATTACGGATTTGGTCCTGCGGCCCTGGGTTGCATCGATCACCGTTCCGTCCTCTTTTGCTTTCTGGATCATTCGCTTGATGGGTGCGGAGTCCGGTGAAACCACGGCAACGATCTTGTCTTCGTTGATCACATTGCCGAAGCCGATGTGGATCAGTTTACTCATACGTGTATTCCTTTACGAATCGTGATACCTCGCGGTATCACTCTATGTTCTGTATTTGCTCTCTGACCTTCTCAATCGTGTTCTTCAGCTCGATGGCACGGTTGGATGTTTCGATATCCGTGGTCTTGCTGAGGATGGTGTTGGACTCGCGGTTCATTTCCTGGGCCAGGAAATCAAGCTTTCTACCACAGCTGCCGCCGGCCTTCAAGGTCTCTCTGCAGCTTCCGATGTGGCTTCTGAGTCTCACGATCTCCTCATCGATGCAGACCTTGTCTGCAAAGATGGTCACTTCCGTCAGGAGGCGGGCTTCATCCACCTGCTTATCATCCAGAAGATCTCTGACTTTAGCCGTCAGTTTTTCCCGATATTCGCTGATGATCTGAGGTGCTCTCTCTTCAATGAAATCAACGATCTCAAGCATCCCGTCCAATTTGGATAACAGATCCGCCGTCAGGTTCTCGCCTTCGGTGATGCGGCTCTTAACAAACTGCTCGGCAGCACCGTCAACGGCTTTCTGCAGGCCCTTCCAGAGTTCTTCCTCGTCGAACTTGTTCTCTTCCATCACAAGGACTTCGGGGCATCTTGCAAGGGTGGATACGCGAATGTCATCCTCGATGTCAAATTCCTTTGCCATCTGGCGGAAATACTGAAGGTACTCGGCTGCAAGAGCACTGTTATACTTCAGGGAACCGCTCTCCTGGCTGAAATCTTCATACGTAATGAAAAGATCGACTTTACCTCTTTCCATGTACTTTTTCAGTTCGGAACGGATACTGCTCTCGAAGAAGTTCAGCACCTTGGGCATCTTGATGTTCATCTCCAGATACCGGTGGTTCACGGATTTCATCTCGACCGTGTATTTTCTCTCGCCTTCAGTGACTTCGCATCTGCCGAAGCCGGTCATGCTCTTGATCATAACCTTACCTCTTTGGTCATTTTTTGCCATTTGGGCATAGTACACCCATGAAAAGGCGTAATAATTATAATTGACTGCAACTATATCGTCAAGAAAAAGCCAATTCATTTTCCTCCCGTAATTTAAATGCGATCATCAATCACAATGCCGGAATATAATCCGATACCATTTTCTCGCTTTCGCAGAGCACGCCAGCCATGTAGATCGGGTAATACAGAATATTTCCTTCAATCTCAACATTATTGGCAGACAAAACATAAACCTCATCAAAAGAGTATTTTTCAAGCAAATGATCCAGAGCCTTATGTTTCTTATAATCCTTGCCGGATTTCACTTCGATGGGGATCGGCTTATCATCCCGTTCTATAATAAAATCAACTTCACCAACACCGTTTT
>JAFUUM010000221.1 GCA_017477805.1 Lachnospiraceae bacterium | reverse complement strand
TCCCATCTTTGACACCTAAAAAGCCGGAAACCCAGTATACATCTAGGATTCCGGCTATATTTTTTTCTCGTGAAAAGCGTAATGTTGCGTAAACTTGTTAGAAAAGGAAGCCTTGCCTGCGGCAAGCCTCTGAATCTAAGTGGAAGCCGGGCATCTATGCCAGCCTCAAGTTCATATCCGCTTGATTACCTTTTTATCATGAGCCATATATCTGTCAAGGCTGCGGAGCACCGCTGCGCGGCTACGGCCTTGACAGATATATGACTCATGAGGACTGTTTGACAAGCGGATATGAACTAAGGGTGTCCGACATGCGGACCACCCGTCATAACCCTTTTGTTCTTCTGATTATTCCGGCCATTGATTTAGGTGTTATCAGTTCATAGTCAGTTCTGAACCCTGCATTTTCATGTAGTGAGTCTGTCACCTGTGTTCTTGTATAGCTTGGGATATATCCATGTTCTCCGACTTTTCTCATATCCATTTCTCTAAGTGTTTTTATTATCTCTTCGCAGGTATATTTATTGCCTAGTTTCTTTTCAAGTATCCTGTAGATCATAAGAGCAATAAAGCATGTGAGAAAGTGAGCTTCAATCCTGTCGTCTCGCTGTAGGTATACAGGTCTTGCTTCAAACTCGGATTTCATTATCCTGAATGACTCCTCGATTTCCCATCTGTCATGGTTTATCTTTGCTATGTCAGCAGGATCGTCATCAAGGTTGGTGCACACTGCATAAAACCCGTCATACCTTGATTCCTCAGCAATGGCGGTTTCATCAAGCTCGTACATGGATTTACTTGCAATCTCTCCGTCGTTTGTGAATGGAGTTTTCTTTATGAATCTCTTTGCATCATTCTGTGAGCGTTTGTCAACGGATGAAGGTCTTTCAATAAGCTTTCTTGCTCTTTCTATCTGACGGTTTCTTACAGCCTGCTGATACTCCTTGTATTTAAGAGAATAGGTCACAATGATTGTCTGGTCGAAAGTTATGTCTCGTTCTTCATCATATCCTTCGATCAGCTTCTGCTTATAGAAGATCTTTTTTCTGTTCTCGGGAGTGTTTTCAAGCTCTGATATATCGTGTTTTTTATTGCTACCTTCAAGCATCCATCCCGTGGGATCAAGGCACCAGTCTTTCAGTTCTGATTTGAGTTTTTTTATCGACTGGGTGGTTATGAAGCTTCTTTCACCATAGTTGTTGAACTTTCTGTTTGCATCAGAAGAAAGCCCTGCATCGGTACATACGATGAACTTTGAGAGTTCAAAGTCCCGCATTATCTGCTGCTCCAAAGGCTTTAGAGATAACTGCTCATTCTGGTTGCCAGGATTGATGCAGAATGCAAGAGGTATCCCTGACTTATCCATGAACAATCCCATCTGTACTATGGGATTGGGACGGTGTTCTTTACTGGGACCGTACTGCTTCAATCCACTTTCATGCTCCATTTCAAAGAAGTAGTTCGTGCAGTCATAGAAGAGGACACCGGTATTTCTTTTCACAAGTTTCTTAGAACGTTTGTAAAGCTCTGCCTGTATCATGTCTGAGTTTTCAGAAAGCGTGGTGAGGGCACGATAAACCTGGTGGAGGTCAAACTGAGGCTCCTCAATGAGGTTCTGAGACTGCTCATAGCAGGAGAGCTTTGATGAGGGGAAGAGTATTCTTCCATAAATAAGTCTTGAGAGTATGTTATCGAGATCATACTCGAAAGAATTCTCTTTCTTTATCTTTCTGCAGATGGAAGGCAGACCAAGCTGATAATATATCTGCTGCAGAAAAAGGTAACCGGCATTGAATGAGAGCCTTTTATCTTTATCGATTACTGCGCTGGTGTTGTAAGAAACAAGGACTTTATGATCTTTGGAGGCAGCCTCTTCACGCTTTCTTTTAATGTAATCAGCAGCCCATGCATCAGCATCAGAAACATGATATTTTTCGCATATTTCCGTCGCACTTCCAAGATTTTCAATTATCTCTGTGCTCCTTTTCCCATTCCTTCTTACATCTTGTATCACATGGTAAGTGGGATTTGAGGATTTACCTTTCATTATGCGCATCTGTGGCACCTCCACAACACTTAGTAGTATACTAATATTTTACCACTATATACGCATATACGCAATACACAACATTTAAATTTGTGCAAAAAATAAAGCCATCACTGGCTTCTGAGGATTTTGGGTGTCAAACTTCCGAGGCTTCAAAAAGAGCAAGGGGGTGCGTTTTACCCTTATCGCACTGGTTTTGGGCGCGGCGATCTATATCGTTCCTTCCGGTTTCCTGGACAATACGGTCCGCATCGGCACCGACACAGCGGATTACATCTGGTACCTTAGATCGGATCTGGAGTGGAAACATTCAGACTATAAGAAACATTGATATATTCCCGCATTGGACGACCTTTTTCGCCCAATGCGGGAATTTTTGTTTATTTGTTTGAATTATATACACAAATTTGTTGTAATAACTGACAAAATTATTTATACTAGAGTAGTATTCGTATACTTTGCCTGGCGTATGTCCAAGGCCGTAAAAACAGGCACGCGGTGCCGGAACGACAACGGTGTAAAAGGGGAACGATGACAGGCAGTGTCGCGGAAATAAAAACAAGACAAGGTGGTGAGAAAGTGGCAAAAGAAACGATCGATGCGATCAAAAACGCGGAAAAAGCAGCAGAAGAAGCCGCCAAAGGGGCGAAAGCAAAGGCGGAAGAGATCGTAGCTAAAGCAAAGAAAGAGGCTGAGGCTGCAAAGAAAGAAGCTGCCGAGAGCATCAAGCGTCGCGAGGACGCGGAGATGCAGAACGCAAAAGCTTCACAGGATGCGCTCATGGAGAAAAAGTTGAAAGAGACCGAAGCGAAGATCTCCCAGCTCAAGGAAACCGTGAAAGCAAAGGAAGGCGAAGCCGTGGATGCTGTTCTCAAGGCATTGTCAGGCTGAGGAAAGGAGGGCTAATCAATGTCCGTTGTACCGATGAAACGTGTCCAGATCGTCGGACTGAAGCGGGACCGTAAAGCGGTTCTCGAGCAGATCCAGCGAATGGGTGTTGTGGAGATCGAGTCTTCCCTCGGCGAAGATGCGTTCTTTACTGCGCAGGACACAGCAGGTGCAAAGTCCATTTTCCAGAAAAACTGTACTCTGGCGGAACAGGCGCTGGCCATTCTGGATGAGCATGCCCCGGAAGATAAGGGAATGCTTGCATCTTTGGAAGGCAGAAAGACCTTAACGGTTGCAGAGTATGAGGAAAAGGTCAGAGGCAGGGACACCGCGGTGACCCATGCCAAACAGATCGTTGCCCTGCAAAAAGAATACGCTGAAAAGCTTGCGGATCTTCCGAAACTCGAAGCGCAAAAGATCTCCTTGGAGCCCTGGATGAAGTACGATCTTCCTCTGGACTTTGAAGGAACAAAAACATCGAAAGTGTTTGTGGGCACCGTACAGGGGGACTGCTCCCTCACCGCTTTGTACGAAGCGCTGGGAGACGTGGCCGCAGATGCGGAGATCATAGGTCAGACTCCGCAGCAGACTTATCTGTCTGTGATCTGCGGGAAGAAGGATGCCCAGGCAGTGGCGGAAGCCCTGCACAAACTGAACTTTGCAAAACCTCCCGCAAGTTCCATGAATCCGGCGAAAGCCATTCAGGATATCGAGCAGAAGATGGAGGGAAGACGCAAAGAGGTGGATGATCTGAAGGCAAAGATCGCATCCCACGCGGATCAGCGTGAGGAACTGCAGTTTGCCAGGGATTACTTCACCATGCGAGCCGACAAGTACGAGGTCATCGGCGGCCTTGGCCAGTCGAAGAACACCTTTATCATCGACGGGTACGTACCGGTCACAAAAGCAGAGAAGCTTGAGACTTCCCTGACCGACCGCTACACCATCAGCGTGGAGCTGACGGATCCCGGTGAAGATGAGGACGTACCGGTAGCTTTAAAGAACAATGGTTTCTCCGCTCCGGTGGAGAGCGTGGTGGGTTCTTATTCCCTTCCGGGAAAAGGCGAGATCGATCCTACCTTCCTGGTATCCCTGTTCTATTACTTCCTCTTCGGCATGATGCTGGGAGATGCGGGATATGGACTTGTGATCGCACTGGCTACGGGGTTCTGCCTCCTGAAGTTCAAGAACATGGAAGAGGGCATGAGAAAGACCCTGACGCTGTTCTGCTTCTGCGGAATTTCCACCGCCATCTGGGGACTGATCTTCGGATCCTTCTTCGGCGATACGGTAACGGTTGTTTCCGGAACCTTCTTCGGCAAAGAAGTATCGGTGAAACCTCTGTGGTTTGCACCTCTGGATAACCCCATGCGGATGCTGGGTTACTGCTTCCTCATCGGCCTCATCCACTTATTCGTGGGTCTTGGCGTGAAGCTGTATCAGCTCCTGAAAGCAGGAAAAGTCCTGGATGCCATCTACGACGTGGTGTTCTGGTACATGCTGGTTGGCGGATGTGTTGTTTACCTTCTGAGCATGTCCATGATCACGGAAATGCTGGCCATCGAGTGGCTGGTACCCGCTAACGTTGCAAACATTGCAGGCATTGTGGCCGGCATCGGTGCCGTTGGCATCATCCTGACCGGCGGCAGAGAGTCCAAGAACTGGGGCAAGCGTATCCTCAAAGGTCTGTATGCTTTCTACGGCATTACAAGTTATTTGAGCGACGTGCTTTCCTACTCCAGACTTCTGGCTCTTGGTCTTGCAACCTCGGTTATCGCATCCGTATTTAACAAGATGGGTTCCATGGGCGGCAAGAACATCTTCGGTGTGATCATGTTCATCCTGGTCTTCCTCGTAGGACAGATCCTGAACCTCTTGATCAACCTGCTGGGTGCGTACGTACACACAAACCGTCTGCAGTTTGTTGAGTTCTTTGGCAAGTTTTATGAAGGCGGCGGAAGAGAGTTCCGTCCTTTCACGGAAAATACGAAATACTTCAAAATTAAGGAGGATATTTGATTATGGCTAGTACTGGATTATTTTGGGCACTGATGGGAGCTTCTTTCGCAGGTCTGTTCGCAGGCATGGGAAGCGCACTCGGCGTAGGTAAGGCAGGTCAGGCTGCTGCCGGCGTTGTTACGGAAGATCCTTCCAAATTCTCTAAGGTACTGATCCTGCAGCTGCTGCCCGGTACACAGGGTATCTACGGTCTGCTGATCGCATTCATTACTCTGTCTCAGATCGGCGTTCTCGGCGGCGGTGCTTCCGATATGTCTCTGGCAAAAGGTCTGCTGTACTTCGCAGCTTGCCTGCCCATCGCTTTCGTTGGCCTGGTTTCCGGTAACGAGCAGGGTAAAGCAGCCGTTTCCGCTATCGGCCTTGCATCCAAAAAGCCCGATCAGTTCGGTAAGTCCATGATCTTCCCCGCCATGGTTGAGACCTACGCAATTTTGGCTCTGCTGATTTCTATCCTTGCAGTATTTGGAGTTGCAGGTATAAACATTTAGCACCAAGTTGCAAAAGTGCAGCTGGTGAGCGTGCTTGCACAGCGAAACAGCTGACTTTGGCAACTGCAAGAAAATGAGGAAAAGCAAGAGTTACGAAGTAACTCGTAGCGTTCCGAATGTTCTGCCTGATTGCGAGAACGCGAAGCGTGTAGCAATCAGGGGGCTAAAGAATATTGAGATTAGGAGAAAGATATGACGGGATTAGAAAAGATCATAGAAGATATCGAAAAGGTATCGAAGGAAGAAGTATCCGCCATTCTGAAAAAGGCCGAAGGAGAAGCTGCGGAGATCAAGAACGCAGCGGATAAAGAGATCAAATCTGAGACTGCGGCCGCAGAAAAGGAACTGGAAAAACGCCTGGCGGATCAGGCATCCCGTGCAGAATTCGCAGCGCAGCTGAAGCAGAAACAGATGCTGCTTGCCGAAAAGCAGGAGATCATCACCGGCGTCCTCACAAAGGCTCTGGAGAAGGTCAACACCCTGCCCGATGGCGAATACTTTGACACCATCTTAAAGATGATCAAGGGCATCGCTCACGGCGAAAAGGGCGAGATCTGTTTTTCTGCGAAAGACTTAAAGCGCATCCCTGCTGACTTTGCAGGCAAGTTGAAGGCAGCCCTTCCCGCGGGAGGCGAGCTGACCGTGTCTGATAAGGCAGCGGACATCAAGAGCGGATTTATCTTAAAGTACGGTGATATCGAAGAGAACGGTTCCTTCGAGAACATTTTGGAAGCACGGAAAAACGAATTACAGGACAAGGTACGTGAACTGCTTTTTTAAAAAAGGATAAGGAGTGACTGCTGATGGCAGATAAAAACTATATCTATGCAGTTGCACGTATCAGGGCTCATGAACTGGGACTACTTAGCGGTGCCGTTTTGGATCAGCTCCTGTCGGCACCCGATGAGGAAACCGCTGTTAAGCTCCTCCAGGAAAAAGGCTGGGGAACGGGCGATGCAGGGGCGGACACCGTAAACGTGGATGCCATGCTGACCCGGGAGACGGAAAAGACCTGGGAGCTGATCAAAGAACTGGTAGACGATGAGTCTGTGTTCAACGTGTTTCTGTATGAAAAGGACTATCACAACTTAAAAGCGGCCATCAAAGAAACCTGCACCGCCGGCGAGCACCCCGGGATCTACCGGGAGGGCGGCACCGTGGACGTGCAGCTGATGAAGGATGCGATCGAAGCCCGTGAGTTCGACCGCCTGCCGGGACATATGGCGGCTGTTGCCAAAGAGGCAACGGATACGTTATTAAAGACCCGGGATGGCCAGCTCTGCGATGTTATCGTTGATAAAGCGGCCCTGTCCGCAATCTACGAAGCATCCAAACAATCCGGCAGCGAGCTGCTTGCTCTTTACGGAGAACTGACCGTAGCTACCGCGGACATCAAGATCGCGGTACGTGGCCAGAAGACCGGAAAGACCAGAGAGTTCTTAAGCGAAGCCCTTGCCCCCTGCGAGTCCGTCAGTGTTGACCGACTTGCGGAAGCGGCCTCCGGCAGCGCCGAAGCCATCTATGCTTACCTGGAGTCCACAGGATACGGGGAAGCGGTGGAAGAATTAAAACTCTCGCCCGCAGCTTTTGAGAGATGGTGTGACAATCGCATGATCCGCGCCATCAAACCTCAGCTTTATCAATCCTTCGGGATCGGACCGCTGGCGGCTTATATACTGGCTCGCGAAAACGAGATCAAAACAGTTCGGATCATTCTGTCCGGCAAACGAAACGGTTTTCCGGATGAATTCATCCGGGGAAGGGTAAGGGAAATGTATGTATAAGATAGCAGTAATGGGTGATTGGGACTCCATTTACGGCTTCAGCGCCCTTGGGCTGGATACATTCCGCTTCACCCCGGAAGAGTCAGAAGAAGCCGGCAAGACTTTAAGAAAACTGGCGGAGTCGGATTACGCAGTGATCTACGTGACCGAACAGCTTGCGGATGTGATCGAAAATGACATCGAGCGCTTCCGGAGCCAGCCCAAACCCGCCATCATCCTGATCCCCGGTATCTCCGGGAATACGGGAAAAGGACTTGCATCCGTGAAAAAATCCGTGGAACAGGCAGTGGGTTCCGATATTATCTTTGGAGGTGATAAGTAAATGAGTAGTGGAACGATCAAGAAGATTGCCGGACCGCTGGTCATCGCCACCGGCATGCGAGATGCCAACATGTTTGACGTGGTGCGCGTTAGTGACCAGAGACTGATCGGCGAGATCATCGAGATGCACGGCGACGAGGCATCCATACAGGTTTATGAGGAAACATCCGGTCTTAAGCCCGGGGCTCCCGTAGAGTCCACCGGCGCACCCATGAGCGTAGAACTGGGCCCCGGCCTCATCAGCAGTATCTACGATGGTATCCAGAGACCTCTGGATGACATCATGAAAGTAACCGGCTCCAACAATCTCCAGAGAGGTGTTGAAGTTGCAGCCTTAAAGAGAGACATCAAATGGCACTTTACCGCAACCGCACAGGTTGGGGATAAGGTGACCGGAGGCGATGTCATCGGTACCGTAGAAGAGACCGAAGTGGTAACCCAGAAGATCATGGTTCCCCCGGGCATCACCGGTACCATCAAATCCATCACCGCAGGCGATTACACTGTTACCGAGACCGTAGCAGTTGTTTCCGGTGATGACGGTAAGGAATATCCCCTGACCCTTCTCCAGAAGTGGCCCGTACGTAAGGGCCGTCCTTACAAAGAGAAACTTTCCATGGACACTCCTCTGATCACCGGTCAGAGAGTCATCGATACCCTGTTCCCCATCGCTAAGGGTGGTGTTGCAGCAGTTCCCGGACCTTTCGGTTCCGGTAAGACGGTTGTACAGCATCAGCTGGCAAAATGGGCAGATGCGGATATCGTGGTCTACATCGGATGCGGCGAGCGCGGAAACGAGATGACCGACGTTCTGAACGAGTTCCCTGAACTGAAGGATCCCAAGACCGGGAAATCCCTGATGCAGAGAACCGTACTGATCGCCAACACTTCGGATATGCCCGTGGCAGCCCGTGAGGCATCCATCTACACCGGTATCACCATCGCTGAGTACTTCCGTGACATGGGCTACTCCGTAGCACTCATGGCTGACTCCACTTCCCGTTGGGCCGAGGCTCTTCGTGAAATGTCCGGTCGTCTTGAGGAAATGCCCGGTGAGGAAGGTTACCCCGCATACCTTGGTTCCCGTCTGGCACAGTTCTATGAGCGTGCAGGACGTGTAAAGACCCTTTGTTCCGAAGACAGAGAAGGCGCCCTTTCCGTTATCGGTGCCGTATCTCCTGCCGGCGGTGATATCTCCGAGCCCGTAACCCAGGCAACCCTGCGTGTGGTAAAGGTATTCTGGAGACTGGACTCTGCTCTGGCTTATAAGAGACACTTCCCCGCCATCAACTGGCTGGAGAGTTACTCTCTGTATCAGGAATCCCTGGGCGGCTGGCTGGATAACAAGACCGGCGGCACCTGGATGGGTCTTAGGGGCCGTATGATGAGACTTCTTTCCGAAGAGTCTTCCCTGCAGGAAATGGTACAGCTGGTCGGTATGGACGCTCTGTCCGCACCGGACCGCCTCAAGATGGAAGCTGCAAGATCCATCCGTGAGGACTATCTGCACCAGGATGCATTCCATGAGGTGGACACTTTCACTAGTCTGAAGAAGCAGAACATGATGATGCAGATGATCATGAACTTCTACGACGAAGCAGGACGTGCTCTGGAACAGGGCGCTTCCATCGATAAGCTGGTGGATATGCCTGTCCGTGAGAGGATCGGACGTTTCAAATACACTCCCGAAGCAGAGCTTGAGGGCGTATACAAAGACATCAACGATGAACTTACCGCTCAGGTGGATAAGATCATCAAGGAAAAGGAGGACTTCTAAATGCCGAAAGAGTATAGAACAATACAGGAAGTCGCCGGCCCTCTGATGCTGGTACGGGGCGTCGAAGACGTAGCGTATGATGAACTGGGCGAGATCGAGCTGGCGAACGGCGAGAGACGTCGTTGTAAGGTACTGGAGATCGATAATGGTAATGCGCTGGTGCAGCTGTTTGAGAATTCCACCGGTATCAGTTTGGAAAGCAGTAAAGTAAGATTTCTTGGCAGATCCATGGAGCTGGGCGTATCCGAAGATATGCTCTCCCGTGTATTTGACGGACTGGGTCGTCCCATCGACGGCGGTCCCGAGATCCTGCCCGATGAGAGAAGAGACGTAAACGGTCTGCCCATGAACCCCGCAGCCAGAGCATACCCCGAGGAGTTCATCCAGACGGGTGTATCCGCCATCGACGGTCTGAACACTCTGGTAAGAGGCCAAAAGCTCCCCATCTTCTCTGCATCCGGTCTGCCTCACTCCAATCTGGCAGCCCAGATCGCAAGACAGGCTAAGGTAGTCGGTACCGACGAGCCCTTCGCCGTTGTGTTCGCAGCCATGGGTATCACCTTCGAAGAGTCCAACTACTTCGTACAGTCCTTTAAAGAGACCGGTGCTATCGACAGAACAGTTCTGTTCATCAACCTGGCAAACGACCCCGCGGTTGAGCGTATCGCAACTCCCAAGATGGCTCTGACCACCGCTGAGTACCTTGCATTTGAAAAGAACATGCACGTTCTTGTTATCCTGACGGATATCACCAACTACGCAGATGCCCTTCGTGAGGTATCCGCAGCCCGTAAGGAAGTTCCCGGACGTCGTGGCTATCCCGGTTACATGTACACCGACCTTGCCTGCATGTACGAGCGTGCAGGACGTCAGAAGGGGAAAGGCGGTTCCATCACCATGATCCCCATCCTGACCATGCCTGAGGATGATAAGACTCACCCCATCCCCGACCTTACCGGTTACATCACCGAGGGCCAGATCATCCTGTCCCGTGAACTGTATCAGAAGGGTATCGAGCCTCCCATCGACGTACTTCCTTCCCTGTCCGTCTGAAAGATAAGGGTATCGGTGAAGGCAAGACCCGTGCGGACCACGCCAACACCATGAACCAGCTCTTTGCAGCTTACTCCCGTGGTAAGGATGCAAAGGAACTGATGGTCATCCTTGGTGAAGCGGCCCTGACGGAGATCGATAAACTGTATGCGAAATTCGCGGACGAATTCGAGAAAGAGTATGTTTCCCAGGGCTATCGTGCAAACCGCTCCATCGAAGAGACCTTGGAGATTGGCTGGAAACTGCTGCGCATCCTTCCTCGTGCAGAGCTGAAACGTATCAAGGACGAGTACCTCGATAAGTATTACAACGCACAGTAAGTGTCGCCGACCTGCGGTCGGAACGACGCGAGAAAGGAAGTGAGAATTTGGCCAAGAAAACAGTCAACCCCACCCGAATGGAGCTGACCCGCCTGAAAAAGAAGCTGACAACGGCAAGGCGTGGCCATAAACTCCTGAAGGATAAACGAGACGAACTGATGCGCCAGTTCCTGGATATGGTCCGTGAAAACAAGGCTCTCCGGGAAAGAGTGGAAGCAGGCATCACGCAGTCCAACAAAAACTTTGCACTGGCCAGATCCGCCATGTCGGAAGAGGCCGTGCGGGTGGCATTCATGACACCCAAACAGGAGATCCAGCTTGGCATTGACACGCGCAATGTCATGAGCGTGGAGATCCCCGTGTTTTCTTACCAGACCCGCACCAGCGACGAAAATGACATCTATTCCTACGGCTTTGCATTTACCTCCAGTGATCTGGATGATGCGGTGCTGAGCCTGTCAAAGTTGCTGCCGGATATGATGCACCTGGCAGAATCCGAAAAATCCTGTCAGCTGTTAGCTGCCGAGATCGAAAAGACCAGACGTCGTGTAAACGCACTGGAGCATGTGATGATCCCGGAGATGGAAGAAAACATCAAATACATCACCATGAAGCTGGATGAGGCGGAGAGAAGTTCCCAGATCCGACTGATGAAGGTGAAAGACATGATGCTCGAAGAAGCTCACCACTACAAAGAGAAGGAAGAGCAGCGGGCGAAAGAACAAGTGGAATTCTAAATGGATAAAAAACGAACTAACAATTTAGTTGCCACTTTTATGGCTATGATTACCGCCGCCGCAGTTTTTGCGGCGGCGGTGCTCCCTGCCTATGCAACGGACCAGGGAGGCGTACGCTCTGAGGCATCCAAATCACCCCAGAGTATCAGCGAACAGATCGCAAATTCCCAGGGAGGAGACGGCACCAGTTTTTCCACGGTGGAAACCCAGATCCAGCGCTACCATGTGCTGTTCATCAGTTCCTATTCCCTGGATTCCGAAAACGTGCCCTTCGAGATCGAAGGCGTGCAGGATGCCCTCGGTACGGAAGCCCGGATCGAGTACCTCTTCATGGACTCCAAAAATATCGGTATCGAAGCTGCGGAAGCCCAGCTTCGGGCATCTCTTGTCCGGAAGCTCATTGCGGGCAAGGACCCCTTTGATCTTGTGATAACCGCCGATGATACGGCTTTCCATTTTTGCATGGAGCATTACGATGCCTTCATGAGCGGACTCCCCGTGCTGTTCTTTGGCACCAACGACTTGGGAGCCAGCACCAAATACAGTGACAATAATCCCCTGGTAACGGGGGTTGTGGAGAAACTTCCCATCATACAGACAATCATTGCAGCAAAGCAGATGATGCCCGCAGCCAATAAGGTCGTTGCGGTCATCGATAATTCTGAAGTGGGCGGCAATGATCTCGACCAGTTCATGGCCTGCAAGACCGTATTCCCCGGTCTTGAATTTGACGTCCTTGACGCCAGTAAAATGGATCCCCAGCAGATCAAAACCGAAGTAGCCTCCTATGATGAGCACACCATCCTTATGTACCTCGTGCTCCAGGATGACGGTGCCGGCAACCACTATACCATTACCCAGGGCTGCCAGCTTCTTTGCTCTGCCGCAAAGATCCCCGTGTTCCGTCCCGATGATCTCTGCATCGGCTACGGCGTCATCGGCGGTGCCAGCCTGTCCTTCTATGATATGGGTCACCGTATCGGTGAGATGGCCCTGGAGATCTTAGGAGGTAAAAAGGTCCAGGAACTTCCCATGGAATATCCGGAGAGCGTTTACGTCTTCGACTACGCGGTGATGCAGAAATTCGGCATCGACCGTGGCGCTCTTCCCAAAGATAATGAGATCAAACTCATCAATTACAACGCGGGTTTTTACGAGCAGCACAAAGAAGTCCTCATCGTCTTTACCATCGTTGTGATCATCTCCCTGCTGTTACTCCTTTTGCTGGGTACCTCCAACTACTCCAGAAAGCGTCAGCTGCTGGAAGCCAGCCAGCGTGAGAAAGAGCAGGAACAGCTCATCAACAACCTGCCGGCCGGTATCACAAGGCTTGCCATAGTGGACGGCCGTATTGTCAGTGAGTACGTCAATGACTTCTTCTATTCCCTGATGGACACCACCAGAGAGGCCTGGGAAAAGGTGTACGGCCAGGATGTGCTTGCGGCGACTGTGCCGGAAGACCATGCCATCACCATGAAGTTAAAATCCCAGATCGAGAACGGAGAGGATGATTTCTTCGCCGTGATCCGGGCTTTCTCCATGAACGGTGAGAGGATCCACTGGATCGGTATCAACGGTCATGTTTTTGAGCGTACGCCGGAAAAGATCTCCTTCTACGTCGCCTTTACCAACCAGGATGAGGCCATGCGGAACCGTGACATCGCAGAGCAGGCCTATAAGAGCCATATCGACTCCATCGTAAAACTGAACCCCAATGCCATCTGTACCTTCCGGATCAACCTGACAAGAAACCTTCTGGAAGCGGGCTCCAGTGCCTTTGAGGCCATCGCGAAGTTCGGGGACAGCCGCCATGCCAATGAACTGTTTGAATCGGTGGCCACCCTGATCCTCAATGAAGAAGAAAACAAGCGGTTTTTGGAACTCTTTAACGTGGATTCCCTTCTTCGCGAATTTGCCAGAGGCCGCAGCACCATTACCTTTGATCACCGGATGAAACTCACACCCGATCGAAATGAGTGGGTAACTTCCGGCATCGAAATGGTGCGAAATCCCGAGAGTGATGACATCGAAGCCATCGCTTACCAGTCCAGCATCAACAGCCGTAAGGTCAAAGAGAACATCATCCAGGAGATGCTGCGTTACGACTACGATAACGTCTACTACGTGGACATCGATACCCAGGACTATGTCATGTACGAGCGGATCGGGGATCAGGAACAGCGTATGATGGAAGGCCGGAATTACAAGGGCTTCTTCAACAAGTTCTACCAGACCATCTGCAACGCCGTCAGCGACGATGTTTCCAAGGAGATCCTCCGGAATCTGACCTGGGAGACGATTTTGGAAAAACTCCGGGAGCAGGGAAACTTCAATATCTACCTGTCTATCCGGGAAGGGGAGAAAAAGAAGAGAAAACGGTATCAGTTTACCCAGGTGCTGAATGAGCCCGAGAGACTGTTCCTTATGATCCACGACGTGACGGAAATGTACGAAGTGGAAGCAAAGAGAAGAAGAGAACTCTCTGCAGCTCTGGACGAAGCAAAGCGTGCTAACCAGGCCAAGTCCGACTTCTTCTCCCGCATGAGCCATGATATCCGAACACCCATGAACGGTATCATGGGCATGACCACCCTGGCTCTGGAAGAAAAGGGCGTGACACCTCAGGTGGAGGAGTACCTAAACAAGATCTCCGCCTCCAGTAAGTTCCTCCTGGAACTCATCAATGACGTTCTGGATATCTCCAAGATCGAGAGCGGCAAGATGGTGCTGACGGCAGAAGTCTATGCCCAGAAAGACTTTGAGGGCTACATCCAGTCCGTCATCGGAACCCAGTGCGAGAGTAAGGGCATCAACTTCGTCCTCGATGTGGATTGGGGCGGCGCCAGCCTCCTTGTGGATACCCTGCGCTTTAACCAGATCTATCTCAATCTCCTGTCCAACTCCGTGAAGTTTACGGCGGCGGGAGGCTCCGTGGAACTGCGGTTTAAGGTTCTTAGTAAAAAGAACGGCCAGATCAGTCTCCTGTCCTTTGTCCGTGACTCCGGCTGCGGCATGAGCAGAGAGTTTATGAAGAGCATGTTCGAGCCCTTCTCCCAGGAGGCCAGCAACCAGAAGAACGGTATCATCGGTACCGGTCTTGGTCTGTCCATCGTGAAGCAGATGGTGGAGATGATGGGCGGCGAGATCGAGGTGGATTCCCTGGCAGTAAGCCTGGATACACCGGAGTACTACATGCAGCCTGATCCCGCAGCACTCACGGATCTGCCGGGACTTACCGACCGGATGCATGGTTCCCAGTTCCTCATCCGCATGACCCTGCCTTGTACCGAGGAAACGGCAGCACCCAAGCAGGTTGACGAAGAACCGCTGGATATCCTAAAATACGATTTTGGCGGCAAGAAACTGCTGCTCTGCGAGGATAACGATGTCAATGCCATGATCGCCATCAGGCTTCTCAAAAAGGCCGGATTTGACGTGGACCGTGCCGAGAACGGTAAGGTCGGCCTTGATATGTTTGATAAATCGGATAAGGGTTATTACCGCGCCATCCTCATGGATATCCGGATGCCCGTCATGGGCGGTCTGGAGTCCGCGAAAGCTATTCGTGAGCTGGAGCGTGGGGATGCCGCCAGTGTTCCCATCATCGCCATGACGGCAAATGCCTTTGACGAAGACGTGAAGGCAGCCCTGGATGCAGGTATGAACAGGCATCTTGCAAAGCCCATCGACAGAGAGAAACTGCTGCTCACTCTGTATGAATTTTTGGAAACCTAAGGAGTACTGAATTGAAGACCGTTTACACCTGCTTTAGCACGGATGTGATCCATGAGGGTCACTTAAATATCATCAAAGAAGCCCGGAAATACGGGAACGTCATCGTTGGATGCCTTAGCGATAAGGCATCCATTCGCTATAACCGTTTTCCCACGGTCCCCGAGGAAAAGAGGATGGAACTGTACCGTACCATCGAGGGCGTGGAGAAAGTGGTGCTGCAGGACAGCATGCACTACGATGACGTCATCGAGGATCTTCATCCCGACTTCGTCATCCATGGGGATAACTGGTCCAAAGGTCCGGAAGCAGCTATCCGTACCCATGTGGTGGAACTGCTGAAAGCCTACGGCGGGGAAGTCATCGACGTACCCTATACCTACAATGAGGACGTTCGAAAGATCGATCTTCAGTTAAAGGAAAAACTGTCCATGCCGGAGTACAGAAGAAAACGGCTGAGGCAGCTGATCGCCATGACCCCGGTCGTTAAGGCCATGGAAGCCCATTCGGGACTGACGGGACTTATCGTTGAAAAGACGGTCATCGAAGGAAAAGAAGGAAAACTGGATCAGTTTGATGCCATGTGGATCAGTTCCCTTTGCGACAGTACCGCCAAGGGAAAACCGGACATTGAACTGGTGGATATGACATCCCGGTTCCGGACTATTGAGGACATTACGGAGGTTACCACCAAACCCATCATCTTCGATGGGGATACCGGCGGACTCACAGAGCATTTTGTGTATACCGTTCGAAGCCTTGAGAGACTCGGGGTTTCCGCAGTGATCATCGAGGATAAGAAGGGACTTAAGAAAAACAGCCTCTTCGGAACGGAAGTAGAGCAGACCCAGGCCACTATCGAAGAGTTTTCCGCAAAGATCGCAGCGGGGAAAAAGGCCCAGCTGACGGATGATTTCATGATCATCGCCCGGATCGAGAGTCTGATCCTGGAAAAGGGTATGGAGGATGCGCTGGAGCGGGCCAAGGCCTTTGTTGCCGCAGGCGCGGACGGCATCATGATCCACAGCCGGAAAAAAGATCCGGCGGAGATCCTGGAATTTTGCGATAAGTTCCGGGCTTTTGATCAAACGACACCCATCGTGGTGGTACCCTCCAGCTTCAATGTCATTACGGAAGAAGAACTGGCAGAGCACGGCGTCAACATCGTGATCTATGCAAACCAGCTGACGAGATCCGCATTCCCCGCCATGCAGAAGACGGCGGAGGATATCCTTCGGTACCATCGTGCCAAGGAAGTGGACGACAGACTGATGTCCATCAAAGATATCATCACGTTGATCGATGAGATCTGATGATATCCGATTAATGATTTTTGCGTTTGAAAGGAAATGAAGTGATCATGCAGCAGGTAAAGAGAAACATTTTGCTGAATCCCGGCCCTTCCACCACCACCGATACGGTGAAAGCGGCCCAAGTGGTGCCGGATATCTGTCCCCGGGAGAAGGAATTCCAATCCATCATGGCTCCCATGCGGGAAGATCTTGTACGGATCGTACACGGAAAAGAGGATTATACCGCCGTATTGTTCTGCGGCTCCGGTACCATCTGTATTGATATTGTCCTGAACTCCCTGCTGGATGAAGGGAAACAGGCCCTTGTCATCGACAACGGTTCCTATAGCCAGAGAGCGGCAGAGGTCCTGACTTATTACGGGCTTCCTTTTATTGACTTAAAACAGCCCATCAACACCACTCCGGACCTTGCTGAGATCGAGAAGGTGCTGAAGGAGCATGACAACATCGGTTACGTGTACATGACCCATCATGAGACCGGAAGCGGGCTCCTTAATCCCATCCGGGAAGTGGGTGCACTGGCCCATAAATACGGCGCTTTCTTTATCACCGATACAACCTCTTCCTACGCCATGATCCCCATCAACGTTTACGAGGACAATGTGGACTTTTGTATGGCCTCTGCCCAGAAGGGTATCATGGGCATGACGGGACTTTCCTATGTCATCGGAAAGCGCAGTATCATCGAAGAAAGTAAGAACTATCCCAAGAGATCCTACTATTGCAATCTCTACATGCAGTATGACTTTTTCGAG
>JAFUUM010000220.1 GCA_017477805.1 Lachnospiraceae bacterium | reverse complement strand
CCTGATCTTCTTCTTTAAGATCCGCCGGGAAGTGATCGAGACCCTTTGATCCAGATCCATAAAATGCAAGAACCCCGCAGCGTCGCATGCTGCGGGGTATTTTTGTCTGTTCTGATTTATTGCGGTCTCATCCCGGCTTACTTCGTCAGGTTCATGACCACCTCGGTAAGAAGTTCCACCGGATCTCCCCAGAGGTCCTCCGGCTCCATCTGATCCGCTGCGATCAGCACCTGGGCCGACCCGAAGACAACAAGATCCGAGTTTCCTTTTTTCTCTTTTCGCCTGATCCATGCGGCCGTCAGGTATTTCCCTGTTTCCTCTTCTCTAAAAGACGCCTCGTTACTCCCGCTCTCTTCCGCAAAAGAGAAGATATAGGCTTCGCCGGAGGTCTGAAGAATAGGCTCTGTCCGAAGGCCCGCCCCATCATCGATCAAAAATGCACGGGACATGGGCATGGGATATTTCTTCTTCATAGCCGCGACCCTCTTTGTCATTTCCGAATAATAGAGGTCACACAGAAGAAGGGGCTCATATTCCTCAAAATACCCCTCTTTCGGATCCAAAAGGACTCCGTTTTTCACGGCAACGCCATATCCGGCAAGAAACTTTTCCAGATTGGGGAGCACCATGGAATCCCCGTCCAAAAACACCATCAGGTCACCGCCACCCCCGGCATAAGCCTCCAGAGCGGCTTCTTCCTCTTCACCAATGTCTGTCAGAGGACCGCAGATCAGAAGGAGAGACGCATCCTCCGGAACTTCTCCCGCCTCGGTCAGATCCAGTTCCCGGCAGAGAAATCCCGCCTGCGTCAGTTCTGTCGTAAAACGCATCCCGGTTCCCGCCATTTTGTGGCCCATCAGAAAGTAAAGGACCTTCGGCTCGTCTACAGCCTCGCTTTCAGCGGTCTCTTCCAAAGCCGTCTGAACCGCCGTCTCATCCGCTCTCCCCTGTTCCATCTTTCCCATAACAAACCGGGAACCCATAAGGATCAGAAACAGGAATAGGATACTCAAAGCGCCGAAAGCAATAACCTTTCGTCTTACACTGTTCATGTTGTCAGCTCATCCAGAGTACTGCCGTAAGGCGGCAGGAATTCCCTCACAAAGTCATCCACTTCCGGCAATTCCCCCGCCAGCTTGTGGATGGTCTGCTCCGTACTGGCTTTTGCGGTCCGGAACTCCGTATTACCGGATTTTTCTTCCTCGATACATTTGATCAGAGCAGAAAGCTTATCTGCAGCCTTGATGAGGCGGCGCATGTACTTTTCATCCTCCGTGTCCTCCGCCTTGTAGATCTTTTCAAAGGCAGGACGCAGATCATCGGGGAGTTTATTCAGGAGCTTATACTCCGCAATGGATTCGATCTCCTTGTAAGCCTCCCGGATGCCGTCGTTATAGTACTTTACGGGAGTAGGCATATCTCCGGTGATGATCTCGGAGGTATCATGATAAAGGCCGATGAGGGCTGCCTTATCCGCATCCAGGTTCCGGTGATACCGCACATTTCCGATGACGCAAAGAGCATGGGCGATCATGGCCACTTCCAGAGAATGTTCACTTAAATTCTCGGGACGGGAATTTCTCATCAGCGCCCAGCGCTCGATATATTTCATACGGGATATGGTCGCAAAAAAATGATATGCCATATGATAGTCCTCCTTGGGAGTATTGTTCGGATAAACAAAAAACCTCAACGAAACTCGTTGAGGTTTGAAGCAGGGCTACAAGGATTCGAACCTTGAAATGACGGAGTCAGAGTCCGTTGCCTTACCGTTTGGCGATAGCCCTATAACAAGTGCCCTTTCTCAAAGGCACTTGAAAAATATATCACACCGTAACTTAAAATGCAAGCACTTTTTTTATTTTTTTCTGACGGTATGATCAGACCTCAAACATCAGTTGTCCGTAGGTGGGAATGGGCCAGATATCCTTATCCACCAGCATCTCCAGCGCATCCGCAGGAGTCCTTAAGTCCTTCATGGTTGCGGTCACATGGTCCTTATAGTACAGAGCCTGCTCTTTGCCGGGTTTCATGGAAGATGCTGCTGCCTCTTCTTTCTTCAGAACGGTCAAGGCTTTCTGCATGTCCGTCAGGTGACCGGAGATCTCTTTTAACAGTTCCGTTTCCACAGTTGCATCGGCACCCGCTGCCTTTACTGCATTCACGGTGTCTGCCAGGTATCTGCAGAACCGGATCACCGCGGGGATGATCTGCTTGCCTGCCATGTCGATCATGGTCAGGGCCTCGATATTGATGGTCTTGGCATAGGTCTCGTAAGTGATCTCCTCGCGGGACTCCAGCTCTTTTCTTGTAAAGATTCCGAACCGCTCAAAGAGCTTCACTGCGGTTTCCGTGGTCAGCGCACTTGCCGCTTCCACGGTACTCTTGATATTGGGCAGGCCTCTTCTTTCGGCTTCCGCGATCCACTCATCGGAATAACCGTCGCCGTTGAAGATGATTCGCTCATGCTCGGTGAGGTTCTTTTTGATCAGGTCATGAACGGCCATGTCAAAGTCATCCGCTTTTTCCAGAACATCCGCAGCCTCACAGAAAGCTTCCGCAACGATGGTGTTTAAGACCGTGTTGGGGCTGGCCACGGAATCCGAGGATCCTACCATACGGAACTCGAATTTGTTACCGGTAAAGGCAAAGGGTGAAGTTCTGTTTCTGTCGGAGGTATCGATCTCGAGATCCGGCAGGGTCTTAACGCCGGTCTCTAATCTGCCGCTTTCCTTTACAGGATTGGCGGCACCGGTCTCGATGAGCTGGGTCACCACATCCTGGAGCTGTTCGCCCAGGAATACGGAAATGATGGCAGGAGGTGCCTCATTGGCACCCAGACGGTGGTCGTTACCCACATCCGCAGCACTCTGGCGCAGAAGATCCGCATGATCGTCTACGGCTTTCAGGATGCAGGATAAAACAAGCAGGAACTGGATATTCTTATTGGGGGTATCACCGGGATCCAAGAGGTTCACACCGTCATCGGTGGTAATGGACCAGTTGTCGTGCTTACCGGAGCCGTTCACTCCCGCATAGGGTTTCTCGTGAAGAAGGCATCTTAAATGATGCTCGGTGGCAACTCTCTTCATGGTCTCCATCACCAGCTGGTTGTGGTCCACGGCGATGTTTGCAGTCTCATAAATGGGCGCCAGCTCATGCTGCGCGGGGGCAGCCTCATTGTGCTGGGTCTTCGCGGTAACCCCCAGTTTCCAGAGTTCCTTGTTCAGGTCCTTCATAAAGGCGCCCACACGCTCACGGATAACACCGAAATAATGATCCTCCATTTCCTGACCCTTGGGAGGCAGGGCACCGAATAAAGTTCTGCCGGCAAACATCAGGTCGGATCTCTGCATATACAGGTCCTCATCCACCAGGAAATACTCCTGTTCGGGACCAACGGAGGGTGTTACTTTCGTTGCCTCGGTATTACCAAAAAGTCTTACGATACGGAGAGCCTGTTCGGACAGCACTTCCATGGAACGGAGAAGGGGTGTCTTTTTGTCCAGGGACTCACCGGTATAGGAACAGAATGCGGTGGGAATGCACAGGATCTTCCCGCAGGAAGATTCCTTCAGGAATGCAGGGGATGTGATATCCCATGCGGTATAGCCTCTTGCTTCGAAGGTGGCACGAAGGCCGCCGGAAGGGAAGGAAGAAGCATCGGGTTCGCCCTTGATCAGCTCTTTTCCGGAAAATTCCGTGATCATCTGACCATCAGAATCGGGGTGACTGACAAATGCGTCATGTTTTTCCGCAGTGATACCGGTCAGTGGCTGGAACCAATGTGTATAATGGGTCGCGCCGTTTTCCACAGCCCAATCCTTCATGGCTTTTGCCACCACGTTAGCGGTCTCCATGGAGAGTTCGCCACCGCGGTTCATGACGTTCACAACCTCTTTGTACGCATTCTTAGGAAGACGTTCCCGCATCTTTCCGAGGCTGAACACATTTTTACCGAAGATCTCTTCTACATTCCATTTTTCGCTCATGTTATCGCACCCTTTTTATTTTCTATGATCCTTGATAACAAACTTTAAACGTATTTGGAGCCGCTGACAAGTGTTTTCCCGTAATTCTCCGAAACAATTACATTTTGATCATGTTGAGGATGTTTAAAACACCGCAGAGAACCTGGAGTCCAAAAATCGACCAGGCCGTCAGGACCGACACTCTTTTCCGGAGCGTATCCTCTTCCATATTCTCCAGCGCAGCAAGATCCGCAAGCGTCGCCAGATAGAGAAAGAGCATCCCGGACATCATGGGCCATAGGAAGTTGCCGTGTTCCATTTTAGCGCTTTCTCCAAGAAAGGCCGCTTCCAGGAAACTGACGGAGGCGGAAACCACAGCCAGTTTTCCCATAGGGGATCTTAAGATATTACGGGAATCCAGAAGGAACATAAACATGGGAAATGCCATGCTGAGTATCAGAGACATCCCCACATTTTCCGTAAGCCCGCGCCAGACGTAAAGATAGGGCGTGATCACCACGGAACTGCCCGTATCTGCTGCCTGACCGCCAAGGAGATAGTGAAAATAAAACTGAAGGAGGATGAACAAAACCGACGGGATGGCACAGCAAAACATGGAAAGCAGATCCGCAAAAGCTTTCTTCCCGCTCCCGTCTTTTCGAAAAGCCGAAATCCCCCATGAAAACAGCATCATAAGTCCCACGGCGGGAATAAACATCTCCGCAAAGGTGGGTTTTGCAAAAACAGACAGAAGAAGCACCACCGCCAACGCGATGTAATACTTTTTCAGCCCCGTTTCTGTTTTGAAAAAAATGCCCCGATATCCGTCATCCTTTTGTTTTCCCCAGATGTCCACCACCAGGCAAAAGCACAGCACGGAAAAGGGTCTGACGGCAAGATAGCTCGGATTATGGAGCGGATTCAGTCCAAACGCTGCAAGTCCGGTTCCGGTAACCTTCATCCATTCCGCAGTCAGTGGCTGCAGGATGCAAAGGCCAAAAGAGATCATTGCCACCGCCGGATCCCCCATTGGTCTCTCCGTCCGGTCAGATATCTTTCTTAGGAAAAAGCAAAAGACGCCGTAGGAAAACAGGGCAAACAGGCTGTTCACATACGCAGCCGAATGATCCAGCGGGATCCCCAGGACTTTGTAGCCAAAGATCGTCAGCAAATGCCAAAGACAATAGGGCGCCTCTCCAAGGCCTCGTAAAACGGTCTCTTTCCGAAGATAGTTTGCCAGGTACACATACACATGGCCGTTAAAATCTGACAGGTGATCCGGCAGGCTCACCAGCACCATACGATAGGAGAAGTACGCCAGCAGCACACCGAAAGCAGCATAAAAAGGATATTCTTTGTTTTTCTCTTTCATATGGTGTGCTCCTTAACGATGGGAAATGCAGCAAACAAACAGCAGGCAATCAGAAAGACCGCCAGACAGATCCTGGTGCCTGTGTAATTGGTGTATTGTGATGCGATCTCCTCCGCCAGGCCATCCATGAGCACAATGT
>JAFUUM010000219.1 GCA_017477805.1 Lachnospiraceae bacterium | reverse complement strand
GGTGAGCAGGTAGATCTGTTCTCCACCTGCGGACCCGGCTACATGACCTGCGTAAACAACGGTTACACCATGGACCTTGAGGAAGACGGTCTCCTGGATACCTACGGCGCAAAGTTAAAAGAAGTGATCCGTTCCGATTACTTTGATGCATGCCGCGTAGGCGGAACTCTTTACGGCGTACCTCCCATCAAGGACTATGCGATCCAGACCGCAGCAGTATGTATCGGTACCGAGTACCTTGAGGGTGCAGGCATTGATGTTTCCAAGTTCCCCAAGGATGACATGGGCTACATCAAGTGCTCCTGGGATGACATCGATGATATGTTTGCAAAGATGCACGAAGCATTCCCCGACAAGATCGTTTACTCCACTCAGGACAACATGCTGACCCAGGGCAGCTGCGTAGATAACATCGGCGGCGACTACTACGGAACCCTGCTGGATCCCGCAAACAGCCTGAAGGTTGAGAACGTTTATGAGTCCGAGATCTTCAAGACCTGGTGCGACAGATTTTACAGATGGAACCAGGCAGGTTACATCTCCGGTGATGCCCTGACCGACAAGAACGGTGCTTCTTCCAGGATCAAAGCAGGTGCTTACATGGCCATGATGGCTTGTGGTAAGCCCGCTTACCAGAACCAGATCTCCAATGAGTGCGGACGTCCCATGACCGTATTCGATGTTGGTGAGCCCTTCATGAGCTCTTCCGCAGTATCTTCCTTCCCCTGGTGCATGAACCAGGCTACCGAAGATCCCATCGCAGCAATGCAGGTACTGGAAGCTCTGTACACCGATCCCGTTGTTGCAAACCTGGTCTGCTGGGGTGAAGAAGGCGTAGAGTACACCGTAAACAGCGACACCACCATCAACTGGGGCCCCGGTGTTGACTCCAACACTTCCGAGTACTTCCCTAACGTACTTTGGATGATGCCCAACCAGTATGCAGCTCACGTTTGGGAAGGTGATCCCGTAGACGTTGGTGAGCAGACTGCTGCATTCAACGACAACTGTCCCGTTAAGAGTAAAGCTCTCGGCTTTACCTGGGACAACAGCGGTTACGCAGCAGAATACACTGCACTGCAGAACGCTTACGAAGAATATTCCGGCAAGGTCATCTACGGTTTCGTGGAGCCTGAAGAAGGCCTGAAAGAACTGAATGATGCTCTGAAGGCTGCAGGACTTGAGGAATACATGGCAGCAAAACAGAAAGCTCTTGACGAATGGGCTAAGGCTGCAGGGGTACAGTAAAACTTGTAACAACATCCCCCGGGGAGCGGCTTATACCGCACCTCGGGGGAATTTTTTGGAAACCTATTGCGATCGATAGGAGATCTTTATGAACACAAAAACGAGTTACAGATCCGACAAAAAGAAACTAAAACGCAGGCTTATCCGTTTTCTACCTGTTTACCTCATGGCGTTTCCGGGGCTCTTGTACCTGTTTATCAACAATTACATGCCGCTTCCCGGACTGATCATCGCCTTTAAGAAATACAATGCGAAAAAGGGAATATTCAAGTCGGACTTTTCCGGCTTTTCGAACTTTAAATATCTGTTTAAGACAAAAGATGCCTTTGTCATCACGCGAAACACCATCCTGTACAACGTCGCATTCATCATCGTAAACACCATCCTGGCAGTATTTGTGGCGATCCTCCTTGCGGAGATGACATCAAGACTAAAGAAGATCTATCAGTGCCTGATCCTGCTTCCGTTTATGATCTCCATGGTCATCGTCAGCTATCTGGTGTTCGGATACCTTTCCAATGATAACGGCTTTATCAACAACACCGTCCTTGCAGCAATGGGGAAGGAGCCGGTGAAATGGTACATGGAAAAGAAATACTGGCCATTTATCCTGATCTTTGTCAATGCCTGGAAGGTGACGGGATATAACTGTATCATCTATATTTCCACAATTCTCGGAATTGACCGTGGGATCTATGAGTCCGCAGCCATCGACGGCTGCAGCAAGTGGAAACAGATCACGAAGATCACCATTCCGCTGTTAAAACCTACGGTGATCATGCTGACCCTGCTGGCAGTGGGCCGTATCTTTTACTCCGATTTCGGTCTGTTTTACCAGGTGCCCCAGAACCAGGGAGCGTTGTTCTCCGTGACCAACACCATTGACACGTACGTTTACAGAGGCCTTTTGGAACTGGGTAACATCTCCATGTCCGCTGCGGCCGGCCTGTATCAGTCCGTGATCGGATTTATCCTGATCCTTGGTGCGAACCTGGCGGTCCGTAAGATGGATCCCGACAATGCACTGTTTTAGGAGGTAGTCTATGAAAAGCGAGACAAAATTTCAGATCCTGGCACATGCTGTGCTGATCATTTTATCCCTGCTGGCGGTGATGCCTCTTTTGCTGATGCTGATCTCCAGTCTGACGGATAATAACTACCTGATCGCTCACGGGTATTCCTATCTGCCGAAAGAGTGGTCTCTGTATGCATACGAATATATTTTCAAGACCGGTAACTCCGTGATCCGGGCCTATGGTGTTTCCATCCTTTTGACGGCGGTGGGAACCGCTTGTTCCCTGTGTATCACAACCCTCCTTGCTTATGCTATTTCCAAAAAGGGAATGCCCGGCAGAGGCGTGATCACTTTCCTGGTGGTGTTTTCCATGCTGTTTAACGGCGGTCTTGTACCTACTTATCTTGTATACACCAACGTGCTTTCCGTGAAAAACTCTTTTGCGGGGCTTTTGATCCCGGGACTTTTGATGAACGGCTTTAACGTGATGCTGATGAAATCCTATTTCTGTTCCAGTATCCCCGAGGAGATCCTGGACGCGGCCTACATCGACGGAG
>JAFUUM010000218.1 GCA_017477805.1 Lachnospiraceae bacterium | reverse complement strand
TCGATCATGGAAACATACTGTTCTTCCACCAACTGAACCTGTTTCTGATTCAATTCCTCCGCGGTGGACCGGGAAATCCTGGTAAAGCTGATGGAACTGACCGCGATGGCCACGATCAGCGGCACCAGGCTCAGCAGGATCATACGGAGTAAAAGGCCTGCCGCAACCCCTTGTAATTTTCCACGTTTATGTTGACCCTCTGTTTGCATAAATGCCTCCTGTTTTTGCCCCGGGATGTACTCCTTTGGGTCTTTTATTGTACTTTACAATTATACCATATTGTACTATTTGTTAAAACAACAACGTAAAGGTCGATCAATAAAAATTATATAAACTGCTGCACAAAAAAATGATCCTTCTTCCGAAGAAGAAAGATCATTCATATTCGATGGGGCCAAGGAGGATCGAACTCCTGACCTTTCGCGTGTGAGGCGAACGCTCATCCCGGCTGAGCTATGACCCCGAATTCGGCAGGCACGCCTTACGTGCCCACCTCCCGATTATATCATTTGTACCGGAAATGTCAAAGAAAAATATACAATTTGCGCATTATTGGCTTCCGTGAGCAGGTTTTCAAAGAAGATCAGATGTTTTAGATCCTTCACGTTTTATAACTCCCGATACATTGTTTTTCTTCTGATCCCTGTTTATTCGGAGAATACGTAAGAATCCTGCAGAGCCTTAACGGTAAGTTCCCGCTTCAGATCCTCCAGAGTCAGTTCCCTGTCTTTTGCAAACAGGTCCTTTTTCTCCAGGATCACTTTCGTTTTAGGCTCCGTTAAATAGAGCATATTGTCGGAGAAGACGCCGTCGGCGTGCTCCATATCCAGCCACACATAAGGTGCAAAGGCCTCGGTGGTCAGTTCGATCTCGAAACTCTCCGACTTCTCCGTGATCTTTACCTGAAGGTTCGGATCCGCCAGTTTCAGATACTTGTAAGGCTTCAGGGTCTCCACTTCCTGAAGCTTTTCTTCCCCGATCTTTACCTCAGAAAGGAGGTAAACTTCCCGCTCATCCAGACCAGCCAGGGCAGCCGTCAGATCCTGGGTGATGATCTTCATGGCACACCGCTCACCGATCCTTCCGGAACGGCGGATGGACCAAAGCTCCTTATTGTCCATGGAACGGACGGAAAGCTTTGCAGAGTATTTCTGCTCTTCCAGCTTATCATTCACAAGGTAGACTTCCGCAGTCTCTCCCCCTAAAAGGATGCTCTCAGCCACCGGGGCAAAGAACCGTTTTGCCGCATACTGCAGCATCTTCCATCTTCCGAAATAGTCGATGGAGGACCAGGATGCCACGGGCCAGTTGTCATTAAACTGCCAATACACCGCACCCATGCATCTGCCGTAGTTGCGTCTGCAATGATCCACAGCAGTCTTGATGGCCAGTGCCTGGAGGATCTGAGTGACATACAAAAAGCTCTCAAAATCCTTGGGATACAGAAAATACTGGTAGAAGTAGTTCATGAATTTCTCGTTGGCGTTGGAGTCCTTTTCGTGGGAATCCATGACTTCCGAGAAGGGATTGCGATCCTCCGGAAGGGTATAGGAGGATACGGTCTTTAAACCGGGATAGGACTGGAAGCCAAACTCCGAGAAAAACCGATAGGTATGGTCCCTGTAAGCACTGAAAGGTGCCTTACTGTGCCATACTTCCCAGTAGTGCATATCTCCGCGGTTCTCATCGTTGGGATCATCAAAGCATCCGCCTGATGAAGGAGAAGAAGGCCAGAAGAAGGTATCCTTATCTGCTTTTCTCACGGCATCCGGAACAAGCTGTTCAAACATCTTGATGTAATCGGCACGAAGATAGGCCGTTTCCTTCTGGAAATCTCCCCAGCTTACCCAGGCGCCCTCCAGCTCGTTATTGCCGCACCAGAGGCCAATGCAGGCATGATGACGCAGGCGCTTCACGTTCTGCTGGATCTCATCGTAGATGTTGGCCGCAAACCGGTCATTGAAATCGTACACATTGCAGGCAAACATCAGGTCCTGCCAAACCACAAGGCCCAGTTCGTCGCAGATATCGTAAAACTCATCGGAGAAATAATAACCGCCGCCCCATACACGGACGCAGTTGAAATTACTGCGCTTACAGCTCTCCAGAAGGTAGCGTTGTCTCTCCGGGGTAATGGTTGTGAGCATGCAGTCTTCCGGTACGTAGTTGGCACCCTTTGCAAAGAACTTGATGCCGTTTGCCATCATGGCAAATTCTTCCCCGTACTGATCCTTATCGCGGCTCACGGTAAGGGTCCGAAGTCCGATCTTTCCGGTCTCTTCGGATAACACTTTTCCCTTTTGCATCAAACGGACAGCAACGTCATACAGAGGCTGCTCTCCCATTCCCGCAGGCCACCACAGATGGGGATCTTCGATCTCCATGGTATCGTAAATTCCAAGATCCGTGGGATCGCAGTTTTTCTTGATATGGGCAGCTTCCTTTCCCGTCTCATCCAGGATCAGGATCTCGTACTCCTTATCCTCGCCGGGAAATTCCGTCAGGTCGGAATACACGCTTAGGGTCACTCTGCCGCCGTCATGGTGCTGACGCAGATACACTTCACGAAGCTGGGGACCGGACCAGCACTTTAAGCCGATCTTCCGGAAGATACCGGTGTCCACAAGCTGGGGACCCCAGTCCCATCCGAACATGCAGTGGGCTTTCCGTACAAGCTGTGCGCCCTTCATGCTGCCGGTGTTGATGAATTTCACTTCTTTTCCCGGCTCGTACACATAATCGTCGATATACCGAAGAACGGAACGGAAATGGACACTGATCTCGTTTTCTCCGGGTCGGAGGGAACGCTTAGCATTAAAGTCCCAGGTCCGGTGCATGTTGTTGGCATAACCGATGATCACACCGTTTAAGCTCACCTCCGCGATGGTATCAAGGCCTTCGCAGATCAGCTCCACGTTTTCTTCCCGGCAGACTTCCTCGGGCACATAGAACTTTCTGGTGAACACATAATCATAATAAAACAGCTCGGTAATGGCATACTCATTCATCCGGAAATAGGGATCTTCGATCCTGCCGGCCTGCAGCAGACCGGAAAGGACCGTCCCCGGTACGTTCACGGGGACCGCATCTCCGAATTCATAAGTTTCCTTTAGTTCATCTTTGTATTGCCTTTCGGCTCCCTCCTGATGTTTCTGCGTCAGAAGCCAGGTACCGCCCAGATCGATGTACTGCATCCTTATATCCCCCGTTGTTTTTGTTTATTCCAAAGGTCTGGTCACTTCGTAGAGCCAGTTACGCTCTTCTTCCGTCAGTCTCGGAGCCACCTTG
>JAFUUM010000217.1 GCA_017477805.1 Lachnospiraceae bacterium | reverse complement strand
GTTTACAGAGAACTTGTCCTGATCAAGATCCGGGTGGACAAGAACGAGAGGCCCAATGTGATCTCCATCATCGACGGATTTCGTGCAAAGATCATTGACTTTGCGCAGGAAAGCCTTATTATCGAACTAACGGGTAATTCCGGAAAAGTGGATGCTTTCCTGAACATGCTGGACGGATATGAGATCTTAGAGCTTGCAAGGACCGGCATTACCGGACTCGGTAGAGGAATGGATAACGTAACTTATCTGGATTAGTATTTATCAGTTGATCGTCATGTGATACCAACCCGACAAAATACCGGGTTTGTACAATAAACAAATGGAGGAGAATATTATGTCAGAAGCAAAAATCTACTATCAGGAAGACTGTAATCTTTCCCTGTTGAACGGAAAGACCATCGCCATTATCGGATACGGCAGCCAGGGTCATGCACACGCACTGAACCTGAAAGAGTCCGGCTGCAACGTTATCATTGGTCTGTATGAAGGTTCAAGATCCTGGAAAAGAGCTGAGGAGCAGGGTTTCACCGTTTATACAGCAGCAGAGGCAGCAAAGAAAGCCGACATCATCATGATCCTGATCAATGATGAACTGCAGGCTAAATTATACAAAGAGAGCATTGAACCCAACCTGACGGAAGGCAAGATGCTGATGTTCGCACACGGTTTCAATATCCATTTCAACCAGATCATCCCTCCCAAGAACGTAGATGTTACCATGATCGCTCCCAAGGCACCCGGTCACACCGTTCGTTCCGAGTATCAGGCAGGCAAGGGTACTCCCTGTCTGGTTGCCGTTTACCAGGATGCTACCGGTAAGGCACTGGATCTGGCTCTGGCTTATGCACTGGGTATCGGTGGTGTAAGAGCAGGCGTTCTTGAGACCACTTTCCGTACCGAGACCGAGACCGACCTCTTCGGTGAGCAGGCTGTTCTTTGCGGCGGCGTTTGCGCTCTGATGCAGGCAGGTTTTGAGACTCTGACCGAAGCAGGTTACGATCCCAGAAATGCATACTTTGAGTGCATCCACGAGATGAAGCTCATCGTTGACCTGATCTACCAGTCCGGTTTTGCAGGCATGAGATATTCCATCTCCAATACCGCTGAATACGGCGATTACATCACCGGTCCCAAGATCATCACCGAAGATACCAAGAAGGCCATGAAGAAGATCCTGAAAGACATCCAGGATGGTACCTTCGCAAAAGATTTCCTGCTGGATATGTCTTCCGCAGGCGGTCAGGCTCACTTCAAAGCCCTTAGAAAACTGGCATCCGAGCATCCCGCTGAGAAAGTCGGTGAAGAGATCCGTAAGATGTACAGCTGGAGCGATGAGAGCAAGCTGATCAACAACTAATAAGAAAGGCAGATTTTCCTTAGATATGCAGGGAAAAGAGGACATCGACCAGTTCCTGGCAGAAAGCTTTAAGAAGATCGCTGCAAAGGAACCGATCGAAAAGATCACGATCAAAGAAATTACAGATGGGGCCGGAGTGATCCGGCCCACATTTTATAACCATTTTCAGGATAAATACGAACTCCTTGAATGGATCGTAAACAAAGATCTCATGGAGCCCGCCATGCTCCTGTTCGAAAACGGATTTTGGAGCGAAAGCGTTGTATTGATCCTGAAAAATATCCAGAAAGACAGGGAATTCTACACAAGGGCGGCAAAACTGGAAGGCCAGAACTCCTTTGAGGAGATCTTCATGAAATCCATCAATATCGGGATCATGAAGTTTATCGATGCTTCCAAAGACAGATCGGCAAATATCTGGCTGCACCGGGATAAGCTGGCTGCTGTTTATGCCCATTCCCTGACCTTTATGGTGATGGCCTGGATCCGAAGCGGATATCAGGGATCCACAGACGATGTGGCAGCATCCTTTGATTATGTGTGTTCTCATTCTCCCAAAGATATTATGGGTGATGCTTAAAGACCGGGAGTGGAATACATTCCCGGTCATTTGTTTATGTATTTTCACCCGACCATGATTATACTAGTCTTATAAACGGTTTTTATTTAGGTGTGATATGAGTATTGTCGAGATCCTTCTCATCGCTCTGGCAAGCGGCTTCGAGATCTGCTCGCTGTCCCTTGGAAAGGGCGCTGTGTTTTCCAAAATTTCAAATGACAAGATCCTGAAACTGTGTCTGATCTTCGGATGCTATCAGATCGTGGCTCTGTTTGCAGGAAATTTGCTTGCGGTTCCCATCAATACCGCAAGGGATACGGATTACGAATATGT
>JAFUUM010000216.1 GCA_017477805.1 Lachnospiraceae bacterium | reverse complement strand
TCAAAACAGCCAAAGAGTTTAAGGCAGGATATAAAATAAGTGGCTAATTCCATTGAGATCAAAAACAGAATAAAGAGCATTCGGGATACCATGAAGATCACCCGTGCCATGTATATGATCTCTTCCAACAAACTCCAGAAAGCAAGACAGAGCCAGGCGGCTACGGAACCGTATTTCCACGGTCTTCGGGACGAGCTGGAAAAACTCATGGAACACTTTCCGGAGATCGAGCACATTTACTTTGACAACAGGCCAAAGGACAAGCAGGAGACCATAAAGCGTCAGGGCTTCGTGGTGATCACCGGAGATAAGGGACTTGCCGGAGCCTACAATCACAACGTGCTGAAAAAAGCGGAAGAACTCTACCGTGCTTCCGATGATCCGCACCTGTTTGTGATCGGCCAGGTGGGGTATCATTATTTCTCCGCCCGGGATATCGCAATGGACAAAGAGTTCCATTACACGGCTCAGAACCCCACACTCCACAGAGCCAGGCTGATCAAGGAAGTCATCGTGGATGCTTACCTGGAAGAGCAGCTGGATGAAGTGTATGTGATCTATACGGGGATGGTGAATTCCCTGGAATCCGAAGTCAAGGTGGATCAGATCCTGCCCTTAAAGCGCAGGGATTTCCTGGAGGATCCGGATGGAAATGCCCATCCTTCGGAGTATGAGTTTTTACCGTCTCCGGGGCTCCTTCTGGAGCAGCTGGTCCCCGGATATGTGACGGGCTTTATCTTCGGTGCTTTAACGGAAGCCTTCTGCTGCGAGCAGAATGCAAGGATGATGGCCATGAAATCCGCTACCGATAATGCTTCGGAAATGCTCAGAAAGCTTTCCATCGAATTTAACCGCGCCAGACAGGCAGCCATCACCCAGGAGATCACCGAAGTGGTGGGCGGTGCCAAGGCGTTAAAACGCAGAAAAGGATAGGGAATATGTCAAACGGAAGGATCGTACAGGTCTCCGGACCTGTCGTAGACGTAGAATTTAAGGATCTGCAGCTTCCCAAGATCAAGGATGCCATGTTCGTTAACGTCCATGGTCAGAAAAAGGTTATGGAAGTACAGCAGCACGTGGGGGAAGGAATGGTGCGCTGCATCATGCTTTCCTCCAGTGACGGTTTGAGAAGGGACATGGAAGTCGTTCCCACAGGCGGATCCATCAAAGTCCCCGTTGGGGAAAAGACCCTGGGCCGTCTCTTCAACGTTCTGGGTGAGACCCTGGACGGCGGAGAAAATCTGGATGCAGAGGAACATTGGGAGATCCACAGAGAACCTCCCGCATTCTCCGATCAGAGCCCCGTGGTTGAGATCTTAGAGACCGGTATCAAAGTCATCGATCTTTTAGCGCCCTATGCAAAGGGTGGTAAGATCGGCCTCTTCGGCGGTGCCGGTGTGGGTAAGACCGTATTGATCCAGGAGCTGATCCATAACATCGCAACAGAGAGCGGCGGTTACTCGATCTTCACCGGCGTTGGAGAGCGTTCCCGTGAGGGTAACGACCTCTGGGTGGAGATGAAGGAGTCCGGCGTTATCGATAAAACGGCTCTTGTCTTCGGACAGATGAATGAGTCTCCCGGTGCCCGTATGAGAGTGGGTGAGACCGGACTGACCATGGCAGAGTATTTCCGTGATGTGGAACATCAGGACGTGCTGTTGTTCATTGATAACATCTTCCGTTTCGTACAGGCAGGTTCCGAGGTTTCGGCACTGCTTGGCCGTATGCCTTCCGCCGTAGGTTATCAGCCTACGCTGGCAAATGAAATGGGTGCTCTCCAGGAGCGTATCGCTTCCACGAAGAACGGATCCATTACTTCTGTTCAGGCCGTGTACGTGCCTGCGGATGACCTGACGGACCCCGCACCCGCAACAACTTTCGCACATTTGGATGCCACCACGGTTCTGTCCCGTAAGATCGTGGAGCAGGGTATCTATCCTGCAGTGGATCCTCTGGAGTCCACCTCCCGTATCCTCGAACCCGATGTGGTGGGCGAAGAGCACTACGCCGTAGCCCGTAAGGTACAGGAGATCTTGCAGAAGTATAAAGAACTTCAGGATATCATCGCCATCCTCGGTATGGAGGAATTAT
>JAFUUM010000015.1 GCA_017477805.1 Lachnospiraceae bacterium | reverse complement strand
TAAGTGAAGAACAGTAAACTTATGCCCAAAGGTCTTTTTGCCTTTGGGCAAAGTGCCCTGTAGAAGTTTAGATCATACCGTAAGGGGGCATACACATCAGGGCTTGAAAAATAAAACAGAAAGGACAAAAGAATGATGGAACCAAAGAACGTATGGAATAAGTACAACCATAAAGAAACAAAGGCAGCCATGGACTTTGCGGAAGACTACAAAAGCTTTTTGTCCGCAGCAAAGACAGAGCGGGAAGCCGTGGACGAGATCGTAAACCTTATCGAAAAAGAAGGCTACGTGGAATTAGAGAGAGCTATTGAAAAAGGCAAAAAATTAAAAGCAGGAGATAAGGTGTATGCGGTACAGATGAATAAAGCGGTCTGCATGTTCCGCATCGGCAAAAAGCCCATGGCGGAAGGCCTGAATATCCTGGGCGCGCATATCGACAGCCCCAGAATGGATGTGAAACAAAATCCCCTGCTGGAACGATCCAACATTGCCTACCTGGATACCCATTACTACGGCGGTATCAAGAAATACCAGTGGGTGGCCATTCCCCTTGCACTTCACGGTGTGATCGCCAAAAAGGACGGAAGTATTGTGGAATTGCGTCTGGGAGAAGATGAGGACGATCCCGTATTCTTCGTATCCGATCTGCTGATCCATCTGGCGGGCAAGCAGCTGGAAAAGAAGGGCGCCGAGGTAGTGGAAGGTGAACTTCTGGATCTGATCGTTGGAAATAAGCCCATCGTGGTGGAGCCTGAAAAGGATGGCAGTAAGAAAAAGGGAAAAGCAAAAGAAAAACCCGAAGAAGAAAAAGATGTAAAAGAAGCCGTAAAGAAAGGGATCCTGGATATCCTGAAAAGAGATTACGGCATGGAGGAAGAAGACTTTATCTCCGCAGAACTGGAGATCGTACCTGCAGGAAAAGCCAGGGATGCGGGTTTTGACCGCAGCATGGTGCTGGGGTATGGCCACGACGATAAAGTGTGTGCCTATCCTTCCGTCATTGCCATGCTGAAGGCAGGTGTTCCGGAGAGGACCCACTGCTGTCTGCTGGTGGACAAGGAAGAGATCGGTTCCGTAGGCGCTACGGGCATGCGTTCTCATTTCTTTGAAAATGCACTGGCAGAGATCATGAACCTGAAGGGAGAATACTCCGAACTGAATGTGAGAAGATGCCTGGCAGGATCCATGATGCTTTCCTCCGATGTGAGTGCAGCTTATGATCCCAATTACTGGCCTATGTTTGAAAAGAACAGTTCCTGCTATATGGGCTGCGGACTGGTATTTAACAAGTTCACAGGTTCCAGAGGCAAGACCGGATCCAATGATGCCAATGCGGAGTACATCGCACACCTTCGCAAGATCATGGATGATGCAGGGGTAGCCTATCAGACGGCAGAACTTGGCCGTGTGGATGCAGGTGGCGGTGGCACCATCGCTTACATCCTGGCACTTTACGGTATGAACGTCATCGACAGTGGAGTGCCCGTACTGAACATGCATGCTCCCTGGGAAGCCATCAGCAAAGCGGATCTGTATGAGTCCCTGAAAGGTTACGTGGCCTTTTTGGAGCATGCAGGGGAGAAGGCGGATAGGCTGTCCAAATAAGTAATCGGAAGATCAGATATCGGAAAGTAGTAAAATGACAGAATTCAACAAAAACAATGACGGTACAGGCAGGCAGTTAACAGCTGCGCCTGCGGTGCTGTTAAAAAAAGATTTTTATTATGACCTGCC
>JAFUUM010000215.1 GCA_017477805.1 Lachnospiraceae bacterium | reverse complement strand
TCTTAACTGGCGCATGGCTGCTTACAAGGCCGATGGCACATCCTTGAATTATAACGATACCGCTTTTGGGCTTACTGCTTTAAAGCGCCAGTTTGCGTGGCTTAAAGATGCTGATTCTATTGCTCTACAACAGGCTTTGAGAAATCTAGATAACGCTTATAGTTCATTCTTCAAAAAGAACGGCGGCTTTCCTAAATTCAAGTCTGCCAAACATAGTCGCAAGTCCTTTACAACCATCAACCAAAATGGAACTGTTGCAATTTTAGAAGATTTAGTTAAACTACCAAAAGTCGGTACTGTTAAAGCCAAGATCCACAGACAGCCTCTTTCTGACTGGAAGTTAAAATCTGCTACTGTTTCTATGGACAGTGATGGCAAGTTCTATGTTTCCTGTCTGTTTGAATTTGATAAGCTGGTTTGCGTTGTTCCTACATCTGGTAAGGCTATTGGTCTTGATTACAAGTCTGATGGCCTTTACATGGACTCTGATGGGAATATTGGTTCTAATCACAAATATTACCGTGAGAGCCATGACAAACTTGCCAGAGAACAACGTAAATTAAGACATAAGACATCCGGCAGTAACAACTACCGCAAGCAACAGCTTAAAATAAACCGCATCCATAAACATATAGCTAACCAAAGGCTCGATAATCTGCACAAACTTTCTACTGAGATAGCCAATCAGTATGATGTGGTCTGTGTGGAGTCTCTTAACGTGCGCTCCATGTCCAACAAAGGCTTCGGTAATGGCAAAGCCACTATGGACAATGGTTATGGTATGTTCCTCAACATGCTTGAATACAAGCTGTCCGACAGAGGAAAGCACTTTGTCAAAGTCGATAAGTGGTTCCCGTCAACTAAGCTTTGCAGCCATTGTGGTAAACGTATGAAAATAACTATTGATCAGCGCGTCTACAAATGCGGTTGTGGGCTTACTATCGACCGGGATCTTAATGCTGCCATCAATATAAAAAATGAAGGCTTACGCATTTTACGATCAGCGTAGGCCACAAATACAGTAGGGCGGGAACCGCCCGAACTTAAAGCCTGTGGACACTGTGTAAGACGTATCGTTACAGTTGATTCGTAGCCTACGCAGTAGTGGTTGAAGCAGGAAGCCACGTACCTTTAGGTGCGTGGTAGTTCACCCCCGTGACTCCCGCATACTCATAAGGATACGGTCCACCCGGTCTCTGATCTCCTGAAGACCTTCTTCATCCGGGAACTCATGATCGCGGACTGCCGATTCATACATGTCTATGATGCCCCTCTTCTCACTCTGCTTTATGCTTCAGCCATTCAACCGATGTTTTAAGAGCAGCGATGGTCTTTGTTTCCAGGACGCATCGTGCATTTCTCTTCTTTGCGAGATCCAGCCTGGAGGCAAGATCGATCTCGCCATCTCCAAGTGCCAGATGATTCCTCGGCGGGACTTCAGAACCGTCATGAATATGAAAATGATTCAAGCGGTCTTCATGCGACCTGATATACGGAACGTCTTTCTCCCCTGTCGCCTTGGAATGACCGATATCCCAGGTCAGTCCGAAAACCGGACTTTCCAAAAGATAATCGATGGCTTTCTTCTCATATTCCCGGAAGCCATCCGTATTCTCCACAACGATCCTGATATCGCTGTCCCCTATCCACTTTTCACACATGGCGCGGAAGGAGGAGAAAGATGCCATATAGGTATTAAAATCCCTGTCGTACATCTGAACCTTTCGATCCGGCAGGGTGATATAGATCCCGTGGTTCATATGCATATTTAAAGTCAGCGGTTGGGTCTTGTCCCCAAAGCGGTCACGAAGGGGCATAAGCTTCTTCATAACTTCGATGGATCGTCTCACCGTCTCCAGATATGCATCCGTAACCAACGGGTTAAAATCCGCGATATTCAGGTTCTCATCCAGGTGGATCGTATAATAGATCTCCGCTTTTTCCGCAGCCGCCATCAGTGTATCGATCTCTTCCAGCTTATCCACCTGATACTCCGGGAAATTCATATTCAGTTCAACGAATTGAAGGTTCAGACTTTTACAAAGATCGATATTGTCCTGTAACGTCCGGTTTTCAATTAAGGTGGGCATTCCAAACTGCATCTGCTTTTCCCCCATTGGTGATCTGCTCCAGCATATATCCGGCATAAGCCTTTGCGAGTTCCGTATCATAGGTTTTATCCGAACCCTCTGCATACTCGTTCAGCGCAGTCTTGATCAGGCCATGATACTTTTCCGGAACGTTTCGAAGTGCCCATTCGCCGCCCTCTTTCTTGGACAGCACCAGCCCCTCTTTCCGATACGCAAGAACCCTTGCAAGGTTCAAGATCAGATACATCGCATCATCTGCAATATCCTCTTTGGCATCCGCTATGTCATTCCAAATGGAATCAATGTAATCCCGGGCCGGTACCTCTCCAAAAACCTCTTTGATGGGAGCACCATAAAGGCACTTCCCCCGATGATCAATGATCGTGAAATGCGCCGCAAGATCCTTATCTTCGCCCTTCATCTTGGAAATATAATCATCCGGATCATTTCCGTACCAACCAAGATGCATGGCGGAAAAATGCAGTTCAAAGGGCGTCGGATAAAGAAAGGGTTTGCATACATTCTGCCTGACGATACTCATCTCAATCCCCTTTGCCGGGCCTTTGCTGTTTAGCTCCACCACCATGTCCATATAGGCTTTCTTTACCTCGTCCGACATGGGATCTTTCACCACAACGATCAGATCAAGGTCGCTCTTTGACGGGTTAAAGCACCCCATCACAGCAGATCCGTGCAGATAAACTCCAACCAGGTTATCTTTTAGGATTTCTTTCGTCTTTTCCGTAAACCTATCTAAAACCGCATCCATTTTTCATCTTCCAGCATGTTTTTAGCAAACACCATTGCTCCATTTTATCACAAAAAATCCCCTCTTAGCGTTATTCCAAGAGGAGATTTATATAATCTTATAGGTATACGGAAGACTTCTTTCTGACGCACCAGATCACGTTTTTAGCGGATCCGTCTCCGCTTTCTTTATGGTACCCGCCGTATACGTTAACAATCTCAAATCCTGTGAATTCCAGAAGATACTTCAAATCCGCCCTCAGAATATCTCGAATGCCCCTCTGATATCGCGGTTTCGCTGTCCCAACGCCCAGATGGCCTCTTCAACGGACGAATAGCCCTGGGAAATCTCATCCGCCGTATAAACCAAGACATCACGGTACATGATCCGCTCCAACATCGCTGCGTAGGCCACTTCCGTTGCTTCATCCTTATATCCGTGATAAACGACAACACCGGCCTTCGGGCGAAGGATCGGACGTTTTCCGTCAAAGACATGGGTGGTATTAAAATACTTCAACGCCGCCTCCATGTACTCCTCATTCATGATCCTGCCACCTTCCACCAAACTCACCACCTGATCCTCCGGATGGATTGGCAGATAGGCTGCGATTCGAGGATTATCGAAAACCTCATTTCCGATGGCAAGAATGCGTCCATCCGTCGTATGAATGATCGCTGTCGCTTTCTCAGTCGCGGTCTCCCCGGTTTTAAAGTTGTAGATCCTGATATCCGTATTCATTAAGCCCCCTATTTGAACAGATTGTAAAATACTGTCTCTTTTCCTTCTCGTTTTTCACAGCACAGGACATTTCCCTGGATGATGGGTTCCCTCCGATCAAAATAATCCATGGTATCATCCGACAGCACGGTCCTTACTGCAGTCAGGATGGCCCCGTGGGAAACGATCATGACTCTTTCATCTTCCCCGAAATCGTATTTCTTCAGGGTTATCCGGGCTCTTTCAGTCATTTCCGGTATGGTCTCCATGTTGTACTTCGGATCATCCAGATCAAGTTCCGGGGTCCACACAACGCCCTCTAAGAGGCCGCAGTCCCGCTCGATAAAATCCCCGTCAAACTCGATATTGCCCGCAAAGTCTGTCTTCTCCGCGATAATCTCGGCGGTTGTTTTTGCCCGGTCCAAGGGACTTGAGATCAGTCTGTCAAAAACAATACCGGCTTTCGCAAGCTTATCCGCAAGTTCCCGGATCTGCCGAAGCCCGGCCTCATTCATGGGAATGTCCCTGTGGCCCTGCATGCGTTTTTCATTGTTCCAGTCTGTCTGCCCGTGTCGTACAAGATAAACGATCATATGCTACCCCCACTCATTACCCGTTAACGTTTCGCTTCACTCTGGTGTAATACTCTGCCTCGTCTTCATGATGGATATACGCGCCGTTTTTAAGCTGTACTCTGAGAGATGCCGGATTATCCTTATGCACCGACATATAGATCTCATCTTCGGGGATGATGGTCCATGCTTTCTCGATGGCCAGTCTCAGGCCTTCACTGGCATAGCCCTTTCCGCGGAACTCTTTTCTGATCCCGTATCCGATATGTCCGGAGCCATTGGCCAGAGCCTCACACAGGTGATGGCGGACTCTGAATAGTCCCACCAGCTGATCATCATCCCACAAAAAACACGCGGTCTGAGGCACATGGCCGGGGTTCAGATTGATTCCTTTGGAGTGTTCGATATACCCGGGCAGGATCTTATTTACAAACTCCTCATAACTGCAGCCGTAATACTGATTCATGAACCCGTTCTCATCCTCGGGAAGCTGGGTGATAAACTCGTATTCTTTCTCTGCGTCTTCCATATTTGCTTCTTTTAAGTAGATCATTTCTCTTCTCCTCAACCTGTTCTTCGTAATATCAGGGTCTCATGTACCGGAACACCATCAGGGAATCCAGGGGATGGCCGGTATGATCGAACAACGCCTGATTATCCCAGGAACAGCCTCCGTAATAAGCAGCCGCATCATCGTCATAATCGGAAGCATAACTGCTTGCCCAGCCGCTTCCGTACTGTTCCCAAAGAACGGAATTCGTGGAAGCTGAAGATCCCACAGGGATCCAGGTCCCTTCCCAGTAAAAGATCCCTTTGCCGCCGACGTTGTTAACGTTCTTGCAGATGTCACGAATGATCGTTGCCTGTCCCGAAACGGTGACCGGATATCCTTTCACTCCATCGTTGGCTCCGAAATTATTGCCGGAGCCGTCTCCGTCCTGGAAGGTATAGGCATAGGAGGTTTCTGCCAGGAAGGCTTCTTTCCCATAACGCTCCTGTATCAGTTCAAGAACCCGGGCCATGTTGTCCATGCCCCCATCCCAGAAGGGATAATAGGACATACCCACCATATCAAAGTCCAGTTCCTTCTCCACGAGTTTTGCGATCGTATCAAGGACCTCTCCCTTTTTGGTGATCCGGGTATAATGAACAACGATCTTGATCTCTTTTCCGTAGGCTGCGGAAACATCACGGATCGCCGCACTGCCGCTCTTAAGGAGCGTCACGATGTTATCGAGTTTCGTCTCCCCCGCCAGGCCGTAATTGATCTCATTGCCGATCTGGATCATCCCGACGTCCACACTGGCATCAAGAAGCCGGATCAGGCTGTCTTTGGTGAACTCATACAGTGCCTCGCTCTTTTGATCAAGATCCATCTCCGCCCAGGCTTTCGGGGCGTTCTGCCGCTTGGGATCTGCCCAGAAATCGGAATAATGGAAATCGATGCAGACCTTCATGCCATAGGTTGTCGCCCGTTTTCCAAGTTCGATGGCCGTCGGAACATCGCAGTTTCCGCCTCCGTATCCGTTGCCGTTTTCATCATAGGGATCGTTCCAGACCCGGAGACGGATGTAATTGATCCCGGACTCCGCCAGGGTCTTGAAAACATCGGCTTCATTGCCGTCGTAGTCGTAATAGATCACACCGCTGTTCTCTTCCGCAAGAACGGAAGAAGCATCCATGCCGAAGATAAAATCGTCCGGAAGGCCCGCAATCGGAGTCTGCCAATTTTCTTCCGTTTCTGTTTCTGCTGCATCCGTTGCTGCTCCGTTTTCTGCACCGGTTTCCGTGCCGGTTTCTCCTGAAGCCTGAGCCGTCTCCGCGGTAGATGTATCCTGAGAAGTCTCCTGTCCGGAGACCTCCCCCGGCTCTGCGTTTTCTCCGCAGGCCGTCAATAAGGCCGCTGTCATCACAGCCGCCAAAACTCCATAGGTAATCTTTTTCATAATTCTCCTCGTTCCCCCATACCGAAATATTGTAACACAAAAAACGCCCCAAAGTGCTTATCTTTGGGGCATTAAGAGGTCTACCAATACGCTATTTTCCGGCCTGATCATACTTTCTCAAAAGAAGGTCCAAAGCTTCCCGCAAAAGGAACGCTTCTCCGATGCCTTCTTTTGCTGCGAGCTTGGAGAGTCTCTGGAGCTGATCCTGAGTATAATGGCTGGTCTTCGGGATCATTTTTTCTTCCCTTGCCATAGCGATCTTATTGCGTCCGCCAACCTTCGCTCTGTAAACGGCGCCGTCCGCTTTTCTGATGAGTTCCGAGCATCTTGATGCATCCACAAATGCGGTTGCCATGCCAATGGTAACGGTCTGTCTTACTCCGTCCGGTGTCTCTACGTTGTAATTGTTCTTCAGATCGTTCAGGAAGAGGAAAATGTCCTCTCTTTCCATCAATCCCTTGAAGATAATGCCGAATTCATCGCCCCCAATGCGATAAACCTTAGCATCCTTCGGTGCGTTGTCTCTGAGATAATTTCCGGTATCGATCAGAACCTTGTCACCTGCTTCATGCCCAAAATCGTCATTGATATGCATGAATTCATCGCAGTCGACCAGCGCGATGGCTACCGTCTCGCCTCTTTCTTCCGAATCCCCATCCAGGATCTCCGCAAGATCAGCTTCGAACTGATCTCCAAGGGGGAGTTTTAATGCCTCGTTCACCGCGTTCCCCTTCTTATTCAGCTTCTGATGATCGCTTACGGTGATTGGGCGATTTGCTTCTTTCGTAGTATCCTTTTTTGCCATACGTCCTTCCTCCTAATATTTTCTGATATTATTTTCAAAATAATATATCCGACAATTACTTTGTAGCACATATATTCAAGATATGTCAATACCATATTTTCAAACAAAAAAGCCCCGGGAGTTTTCGCTCCTGAGGCTTTCGGGGGAGGTTACCGTCCCCGTTTTGTGTGTGTAGAAGAATAGTACCACTTTACAATGACAAAATCATGACACGCAAAGAAATCTTCTTTGTGTCCATTGGATCTCTCCCAAGACTGTCGTGCTTACCTTACTCTTCGACAGTCAGATAGTAAACCTCGGATTCGAAAGTTACGCTTCCGTCATGCTTCGAATAGGAAGAACTGTGGTCATACACCATACCAAGCTTTTGCAGGACTCTTCCGCTTCCCACGTTTTCCTTGGCACACTCGCCCTCGAACTTACGGGCCCCATAAACCTTGACCGCATGATCCATAAGGGCTTTCATGCCTTCAACGGTATATCCTTTTCCCCAGTCGTCATACCGATTGACATAGGATAAAGACCAGATGTCTCTTTCCAAGTCATGATTCAGCGCGTAGATCCCTACGGCATGGCCATCTTCCTTTGCGGAAACAAGCATCAGGATATTGACCGGTGATGTCGGATCCTTTTTGGGAAGCCAGGCAAGGGGTTCCTCCGGAGTCTTGCATACGCTGCCCATCAGATACTTATAGACTCGTTCATCCATGTCCCAGGCCGCCATTGCCTTATAATCTTCCGGCATAAGCCGCCTCATGACAAGCCTGTCCGTTTCTATCGTTTCCATGACAATCCCTCCGTCGAATATTGTACCAGAAACTCTCCAAAAAGCACCAAATACTCAACCAGGTTGACGATTCAGTCAAATGAGTTATAATAAAATCATAAAGAGTTAGAAGCTGAGGACGGAACAGGCAGCCGTCGCGCCCTTGTGGTCTTAAAATGAGATGCTGGATTGCCACCCAGCCTCTTCTAAACTCTTATGATAAAAAAGTTCCAGGTATCGCTAACAAGCGGAAATCCTAGGAACTTTTTTATTTTTCTATATCTCCGGTGACGTCGGCTTACTTCTTCCGAAATATAAGATGGTGGAAAAAGGCAATATTCTTATATTCTTCCATACTCCCGGCTCTCATCTCGAGTTCCAGCATGGAGTGATACCATTCTTCCGTAAACTTGATCTCGTTATTGGAAGAAAGCCCGTAAAAGGTCCGGATCCCGTATGAGTCCGCAAGGCTCATCTTACCCGAAAACGCAGATAAGATCGTATCGCCGGTATAGACCTTTCTACTTCCGAAGATGCTGCCCTCATCCTCTTCTTTATCCAAAAGTTCCAATGCTGCCTTCGGATCATCGTTTAAGACCGCATAAAACACAACTCTTCCAAGATCATTGTGTTTTACGATGGAGATAACCCCATCCGGCTTCAGGATCCGCTCAAACTGCTTCAGGATCGGATCCATATCGGCAACGTATTCCAAAACGTTATGGCAGATGATCACATCCACGGAAGCATCTTCCAACGTGGAAAGATACTCCTCCCCCTGTGGGATCAGAGTATAGGCATTATTCTGCACCCGAAGATTTCTCATCTCTTCGTTGGGTTCCACTGCGATCACATCATGATCTTTGGCATAGTGATCCGCGGTCAGGCAAAATCCCGCCCCGAAATCCAGGATCTTTAACCGCTTCTTTTCAGGCAGATCAAGTTGTCTGTAGACAAGGTCATAGAACATTTTGCCCCAGGGCTGATCCACAACATTTCGGTAGTCTTTAACTGCCATGCTTACTCCTTTTTCATGTAACAGTAGTTGTATACATGCTGAAATCCCAGACTTTCATAGAGGGAACGGGCAACGGTATTTCTTTGCAGCACCTGAAGAAAACAGGTGTGGATCCCGTCTTCCGCAGCCTTTGCAAGAAGGGCGGTACACACAGCTCTGCCGTAGCCTTCCCCCCTGTGAGCCGCATCCACGATCACGTTCTGGATCAGCATCTGACCGTTATCTTCCACGGCGGAAGCCACTGCGACAACCTCTCCCTGCTCTTTCACTGCCGCGTACACGGCTTTCAGGCACAGTTTATCCAGCATCCGCCTGTAAATTCCCTGATGTCTCTCATCAAAACCTTCAAAGGCAAAATAGGGCTCCAGCCATTCTTCGGTCGGAAGATCCGAAAGCACAATATCTCCCTCCGGCATCTTGATGTTACGAGCCTCCGCACGCATGACGGACGAGGGCGTGATATCCGTATATCCCCTCTTCACCAATCTGTCCATCAAGTCTTCCTCGCCGTCCGTCAGTTTGAAGACGCAGGGCAGGTTCTGGGCTGCATACTGCTTTTCGCAGTAATCGATCTTCTCATCCGGATCAAGATGTGACGGATAAAGAACACTGACGGAATTGGCCCGTCCCGTGTGTCCCTCGGAAAAATGAAGGATCCAGCCGTCATATTGTAAGATATTTAGGGCCACATGCGCATTTGCCGCAAGTTCCTCGCAGTGCACGATCTGCTCTCTCAGTTCCTTGTCCATGTTCTATCCCTTCCTTCTCTTCCCCGACACATTGTATCACATTGCCTGGGAATATCTCGCAGGGATCCCGTCAAAAACAGGTTTTTCTTCGTTTCCTTTATAAAGAAGACCATCTTTTATGGTGAAGTAGGGATTATTATTATCCAGTTCGATATCAAACACTGCATGGTAATAGGAGTCCGTTCCGTCCTCGTTTTCCACTCTGTAATAAAAGTCCTCATAGGCCATCAAAAAATCCGTGATCTTAGGTCCAGCCACCAGGGTAAAGGGGCTGGCTTCAATTTCAGCATCTTCCGGGATCTCTTCAAGGCTTACTGTACATCCTCCCTCAATCCCTAAGTAAAACGGACAAGGAAGACCTCTGCCAAAATAGCCGCCGTATTTGATCACCTTGCATCCAACTATGGATGTGGGTTCTATCCTGCGGCCCTCTTCGGATCCGTCCCAGGTATAGAGAGTCACAAATGCACGATTATGCCTGGTATCCAGACAGCCTTGCCATGCGCCGTCCTCTGCGGTCTTTCCGTAATTCTAACTCCAATCCCCATCGGATATACAGCCCACCAGTGCAATACAGGCTATGATGATCACAAAAAGGGAAGCTAAGATCTGTTTTAAAGCTCTCATGATCTGGTCCTTTCCAGGTTTGTTTTTTAGCCGGCTATCTTATAGACAACCAAGGATCCGAAAATGTTGCACCGGAATCAATAAAAAATAAAAAGGAAGCTCCGCAAGGCGCTCCCTTTTTTGATTTTATAAATCTAATTTTATTGGTTTGCAAAACTGTTGTACCAGCACTTTGGCAACCTTATCCATTTCCAGTTGTTTTGAAATGGAGATCTTACTCTCTTCATCCCCCATCTTCAGGATATCATCCGCGCTGTCCGGCGATGTCAGGAAGAAATACCGGAAGTTCGATGTCTTCTTTTTGGTAAAAAGGATACGGAACAGGCCCATAGTCTCCGAAAGTTTGAGTTTCCCGTCAGCACTGATCAGGGCAACATCCGCATCTTTGATCAGCGTACAGATATCCGCCGGTTCAAGCTTACAGACCACCACCCGGAAAAAGGCGTCCAAATGCAGCCGCAGATGCCCAACGTATTCGGAATCATCGTCAACGATGAGGCAGCAAGGCTTTCCGTATTCGGCTTCCACCTCGTTTTTCACAAGTTCTGCGGTGAACTTGGTAAAATCCTCAAAAGCGTATACGGACCGTTTGATGGACATGGAGGGCACGAAAGATGTGATGGTATCCACATCATCCTTATTTCCGTAGATATACAGCATCTTTTCATCTTCGATGCAGGCATCCCGCAGATAAAGTCCCATCCGATCCAGCACATTGCGGTCTTCATGATCCATACAGAGCAGGATCAGATTTGACTTATCCCGTACTTTCAGCAGATCCTCTACGGTAAAGGCACTCCAGGTAACAAGAAAATCCTCTGCAGGTATCTTCTTTTCGAACTGTTCTTTGTGGTTCGTAACGACAATGATCTGTTTCATAGGGCCCCTCCCACATTCTTATCCAATTTTACCACAAATCCGCAGGATACTCCTTTGATCTGAGTACAGTCACCTTATCGGAAAAGATTTCCCTGCAAATGCGAAGTTCCAGTTCCTGGCGATGAGCAAAGTGCTTCAGAAGCTCCTCCTCACCGGAGATCCCCCGGGCCTTGGCATAGGGAGACTCGTCAAAATACCGGATCATCAGCGGAAACCACATTTCATTTCCATTGTCATCGGAGCGTTCTTTTCTGATCACATCGATGTTATCTTTGATATGATCCGCCTGAAGATACAGGATCCGGAAGTCCTTATCCCTTAAGATCTCCGCCAGTTCTTTATAAAAACATACGATATCTTCGTCAGATGCATTCCGATAAAGGATCATATCTTCAACGATATTCTGGAAGATCGAACACTCGAAGATCATGTTGTCCCCGGTCCAGTTTTTATACCTTTCAAAAATGATATCCCGAAACTCTTCAAAAGATCTTCGACCGTTATAGATCTCATACTGCTCCAGGTCCTGATGAAACCCCGGGACATCCGTGATCACCTGTGTATAACAGATGATCTTTTTGCCGTTTTCATCATGGCTTTTCTCTTCGATCATCCCGCGGATGCTGCTGTACTTATTCAGGATCCCCCGGTACTTCTGATCCGTTACGTAAGCGCACCAGGCAAGTTCCACGGGAGAATAATCTCCCTCCCGGAGCACACTGTGATCAGGATATTTCTTCGCCAGTTTTTCTACCAGGGTACTCTTTCCGCTCCCCTGTAATCCTTCAACAAAATAATTCATGTTATTCGTCCTCAAAAATCTCAAAAAACATTAGTCTCTAAAAATCCAATATGCAAAATCGTGTTTTAACCTACCATATACCACATGTTTTTAATCCTCCTGGGTTACTTGTTTTCTTTTCTCCGGAAGAGGGATCTGAACCATGAGAATTGCCGTAAACATTAGGATACAGCCCATCAATTCCCGGGAACTCATTTGCTCTCCCAATAAGATCACGCCTGCTATCACCGCAAAAACAGACTCCATACTCATCAAAAGAGAAGCAATGGTGGGATCCGTGAACTTCTGTGCCACCATCTGCAGCGTATATCCTACACCTCCCGAGACAATCCCGCAGTACAGGATGGGTATGGCCGCTGAGATGAGTTTTTCGACACTAGGTTCTTCCATAACAGCCGCAATCACAGTTGAGATGACCGTCGCAACGGCAAATTGGATAGCGGAGATCCGGATCGGGTCGCCCCTTCCCACAAAATGGTCACAGGCTAAAATGTGAAAACTGAAGCAAAATGCGCAGAGACTGACCAGCGTATCTCCCTTTGAAAGGCTGAACTCCCCGGTGATGCACAGAAAGTACATTCCTGTGATCCCCAAAAGCACCGCCAGCCACACAAGCCAGGTATTTTTCTTCTTCAGAAACACAAATCCGATGACCGGCACCAGCAGCATATACATTGCCGTGATAAATCCGGCTTTTCCCGCCGTTGTGGTAACGATCCCCATCTGCTGAAAGATGCTTGCCACCCCCAGGATGGAACCGCAGCAAAGGCCTCCCAACACTGTGTTTTTCCGATATTCTTTCTGTTCTTCTACAGGTCTCGAAGCAGCTGCCGCTCTCTCCCGTTTTCGCAGGAGAAAAGCTACCATCCCGACAGCAATGGCTGATAATGCCATTCTTGCCGCATTGAAAGTGATGGGTTCGATCAGGTCCATTCCTGCCCTCTGAAACACAAAAGCAGTTCCCCAGATAAATGCAGTCAGTAATAACAGCCCGTTTCCGAGCATTTTTCTATTTCTCATAATAAAGTACACATTCCTTGATTTTTATGCGGCCAGACGCTTATTTCATGTCCGGAACAAACACAATGGGGGGATGATATGGATCCGTTTCACACTCAAGTTCTACCGCAGTGCCCGGAAATCCATGGATCCGGATCTTTTCCCCGTCCCCGGATTGACAGATCAGATCATCGATCTCTGTATCGGGACTATGAAAATACACATCCTTCAGGTATCCGTTTTTGACAAGATTGCCCCCCGCAAAGACCCGGCAGCTCGCGGGTACATGAAGGATCTTGTACCGTCCAAAGCCTACTGCTCTTTTGCCGACAATCTCCACATTTGCAAGATCGATCTCCGCCATTTCAAGATATCTAAAAGCATCGTCATTCAGATATCTGACGGTTGGAGAGAGAGAAACCTTGCAGACAGGCGTTTCCCGGCAGTTTTCGGAAGCATTTTCCGCAACTCCCACCGTTCCCTTTCTGACGATCAGTTTTTGAATAGATTGGAGCCCTTGTAAAACCGTATTCTTCAAAGGGGTATGTTCCCTCGTACATACGGCTCATGGAATCCTGGCTAAGTTCATATTCCCTATATTTCTCGTAGGAGTATTCGATCATCCGCGCATCTTCCCTTGTCAGCACGCACACCTGGCCGTTCCTTCGAAAATACAGGAACCACCCCTCCCGATATATCATTTTTCCGTAAAAATCCAGTTCTTCCATGTCTTACACCTTGTATTCATGTTTTACGTCGAATTTCTTCTCCAGGGCATTCATCATAATGTTCATTGACAGGTTTGCTTTCTTTTCCATATCATTATGAAGCATTTTTACCGACGGGCGCAGATACCCCCGCGCCTCGCTTTCACTGATGATCAAAAGATCTTCTTCGGGCACATATTGCAAAAGTGCGATCCCAAGGTTTTCTCCGTATGCAGCGATCTTTTTTCCCTTTAATCCCGCGATTTTCTTTTTATCAAGATCTGTAAAGCGAAGGAGTCTCCCTTTTCCTACGGTTTCTTCGATATATTCCTGATAGCCTTCGTTACAGTAGCCGTCCATCGCCACCAGAAACTCCCCGCCAAGTGCTTTTCCCGCCTCTTCCATCAGTTTTTCAAAATCCGTATGGATCTGATAAAACAGAAAATCGTTGATCATCATATCCAGGCAAAGGATGGGGATATAGTAATTTCCTGCCATCTTTTTAAATGTAGCTTTATTTAAGTCGATGGCGATGATCCCATCGAGGCCGCTCACGGGCCTTACTACACTTTCCTCATCATCCACCGGAAGCAGTCTGCAAACAAAATCGATCCGTTTAAAACGTTCTGCCAGCAGATGGACCATGTGCATGACCTCGGCGTTTCGTGACGGCATATCCTCCAAAAGCTGATAAACGATACCGATGGTATAGCCTTTCTTTTCTTCCTGTCCCTTGTATCGTTCGGGGATACTGTAATTTAACAGGTTTGCGATCTGTAATACCTTTTTCCTGGTGGCTTCGCTGATCTTGGTCCCCTGCTTATCGTTTAAGACATAGGACACCGTTGCAACGGACACCCCCGCTTTTTTAGCAATATCTCTGACTGTGGCTTTCTTTTCCGTGGCCATTTCGCTTCTCCCACAATATCTTCCGTTTATTTAGGTTAACATGTTAACCCGATGATATCAGAATCAAACCTGCTTGACAAGCAATTTATTTGATGTTATGAATAAATTAACTTGTTAACTTAACAAATTAACATCACAACATTTTGGGGAGGAAACACAATGAAACGATCATTATTACAGAGATCCAATCTGGCCAAAAAGGCATCCGGGCTTTTGTTGACCGGTCTCATGACCTGTCTGCTGCTTGCAGGCTGCGGAGAAACACCGGATAAATCGACACCCGCCGAAACGGAAATCGCCCCCGTTGCAGCAACCGTTACCGTAACCTTTAAGAATCAGGACACCACCCTCGGAACCGCCACTGCAAATGCAGGCGAAGTACTCGATGCTTCTTCCTACAGCGCATTTGAAACCTTGGAAGGCACCGAATTCGGCGGTTGGTTTGAAACCCCTACCCTTCTTGCAGCAAGCAAAAAGGATCTAACCAAGGACACCTTCAACGAGGATACCACTCTTTACGGTGACTTCAAGAACCTGAACGTGACGGAAGATACAAGACGCTGGTACATCGCAGGTTCTTCGACCAAGGGTTCTCTGAAGCTGAACAACTGGGCTTCTTCCCTGTCCGATGAAGAAAAGGCTCTCT
>JAFUUM010000014.1 GCA_017477805.1 Lachnospiraceae bacterium | reverse complement strand
ATTGGGAATGCCTGCGGTCCTTGCGGGGACCATTCCCCTTGTGGGTAAGATCTGGGATGCGGTGACGGACCCCATGATGGGCAATATCACCGACCGCACAAGATCCCGGTTCGGGGCAAAGCGGTTCTACATCCTCATCGGCGGTATCGTGTCCGCCCTGACGTTTTTGATGATGTGGTTCACCATCCCCACGAAATCCATGGGGATGCTCTATGCCTTTTATCTGATCATGTACTGCCTGTTCTCTACGGGCTTTACCATCCTCATGGTGCCCTATAACGGACTGCTTCCCGATATGATGGATGATTACTCCATGCGCGCCAAGTTCTCCAACGTGCGTATGATCTGGTCCACTCTGGGCTCCATGGTCTGCGGTCTGGTTCCCACCTTTATCATCAAGAACCCTACGGATAAGGGCGCATATCTGACCTGTGCCGTGATCTTTACGGTGCTGTTCTTCCTGACTTCCATGGTGACCTTCCTGGGCACCTGGGAAAAGAAGAAAGAGCCTGTAAAGACAAGCCTTGCGGAGAGTATCCCCCAGGCGGCCAGCGTGTTTAAGAGCAGATCCTTTAGGCTGTTCATCGGACTGTACCTCTTTGGTCAGTGCGGTATGGACTTTGTGTCCGGTATGGCTGTTTATTACGTGGATGATGTATTAAACGGGTACGACAACGGATATTTCACCTATCTGATGGCAGTGCTCCTCATTACCCAGCTGGTGGGTATGCTGATCTGGGGCCCTGTCATGAGCAAGACCTCCAAGCGCACCACCATCCTCATCGGTGCGCCCCTTCGACTGTTCGGTACCCTGGGGCTGCTGTTCTTCTCCCATGAGGGAGCAAATATCGTTCCCGTCCTTGTGATGACCGGCTTTATCGGTCTCGGAAATGCCGCAACCCTTACCAGTATCTTTGCCATCATGGCGGATATGGCGGATGTGGATGAACTCATTACCTCTGTCAGACGCCCCGGAATCGTATCCGGTATGGCAACCTTTGCAAGAAAGATCTCTTCCGGTCTCTCCGCAGCCGTCATCGGCGTGCTCCTGGGTCTTGTGGGATATGATGAAGTCCTGGCCAATCAGGGCGCAAGACAGGCACTTTCCACCCAGCACGGTATCATCGTGATCTACGTGGTGGTTCCTGCCATCCTCATCACTGCACTTTTCCTGACGGCAGTGGTCTTCCCCATGACCGGTAAGGAATTTGCCGTGATCCAGAAGGAGATCGCCAGAAGAAAGGGCGAGGAGAGCAGCGAGACCACGGAAGAAGAAAAGAAGATCTGCGAAACCGTGACGGGATACGCCTATGAGAAACTTTGGGATCCCGCAAATTCCGGTGTGGCAAAGTAGACATGCCGGAACGACGTCAAGGTGAAGCGAAACGACGGGAGGATTACATGGAACAGGAGATGAGATTCTTCGGGGAAGAGGACTTTCTTCCCAAGATGAAGTCGGAAGTTCATACATGGCTGGAAACCTCAGTGGAAAACGGCACCTTTACCGCACCGGACGGCACAAAGCGGAATTATTACCGTGCGGTCCCCGGGGAGATGAAAGCCCAGGTTGTGATCCTCCACGGATTCTGCGAATTCTGGGGAAAGTATCACGAGTATGCCTATTATCTTTACCGGGCAGGGTACGGTGTGTACTTCATGGAACAATACGGCCACGGCTACTCCGAGGGAAAACTTCCGGAACCGGATGTTGTCCATGTGCCGGACTATGATGTTTACGTTGAGGATTTCAAGGCCTTTTTGGATACCGTGGTGGGAGCAAAGGATCCTGGCATGAAGAGAGTCCTTCTTGCCCATTCCATGGGAGGCGCGGTAGCCACCCTGTTTCTGGAGCGGTATCAGGAGTACTTTGACAGAGCCCTCCTTTCATCTCCTATGCTGAAGATGAAGTCCAACCTTTCTCCCGCGGCTATCTTTGCCTTTCGGCTTTATGCCACCCTTCTCGGAAAGAAAAAGGCTCTGGCACCGTCCCAGTCCAGGTTTGACGGAAAACCCATCTTTGAAGAGAGCAGTACCCTGTCGAAAGCCAGATATGACTACCTGTTTGATTATCGTCTGCAGGATCCTCATTATCAGACCTACGGAGCATCCATCGGCTGGGCTCTTGCCAGCTTCAAGGCCAACGGGATGCTGATGAAAAAAGCGGATGTTATTAAAATTCCCGTAGACCTCTTTACGGCAGGACGGGATCATCTCATCGATCCCCTGGGATATGAGGAGTTTGTAAAGAGGGTACCCCAAACGAAAGTACATGCCTACGAGAAATCAAAACATGAGATATTTAATGCGGACGACGAAACAAGACTTCAATATTTCGTTGACGTTTTTGAGGCTTTGAGGCAGTATACTAAATAAAAAAATGAGGAAAACAGTATGAACGTGAGAGAGGAAGCTCGCGCCATGAAACTGGCTGCGCCCCGTATGGCGGCGTCCACCATGGAGCAGAGAAATGCGGCACTGACAAAGATCATGGAAGTGCTGGAAGAAAAGAAAAACGACATTTACCGGGCAAACGATGCGGATGTGGATGCTGCCAAGGCATCCGGCGTCCCCCAGCCCGTGATCAAGCGGCTTCGGTTTAATGAGGGAAAACTGAAAGACTGCGTATCCGGTTTAAAGCAGCTTACCCTGCTGCCGGATCCCGTGGGAAAGGTGACTTTAAGAAGAGAACTGGATGAGGGGCTGTTATTGGAGCGAGTAACGGTGCCCATCGGAGTCATTGGGGTGATCTTTGAGGCAAGGCCCGACGCCCTGATCCAGATCTCAAGTCTATGCATCAAGAGCGGCAACTGCGCCATCTTAAAGGGTGGTAAGGAGACCACCAACACCAACCGGATCCTTTTTGACCTGATCTATGAGGCAGTAACGGGAGCGGGACTTCCGGCGGGCTGCCTTTTGCAGGTAACGGCTCATAACGAGATCGATGAACTCCTTGGATGCCAGGGGGATGTGGATCTTCTGATCCCCAGAGGCTCCAACAAGTTCGTGCAATATATCATGGACAATACCAATATTCCTGTCATGGGGCATTCCAGCGGTGTCTGCCACATCTATGTGGACGGCATGGCGGACCTTCAGAAAGCCATCCCCATCATCGTGGATGCCAAGACCCAGTATCCTGCCGCCTGCAATGCGGTGGAGACCATCCTGGTGAAGCGGAGCATTGCGGCAAAGTTCTTGCCCATGCTGGACGATGCTCTGTACCATGCGGGAGTCAAGGTCTACGGTACCGAGGAAGTGACCGGGTATATGGAGGCCGAGCAGATCGGGGACGAAGACTTCGGGATCGAGTATTCCGACCTGAAATTGTCGGTAAAACTGGTGAGCGATGTCAGCGAAGCAGTGGATCATATCAACTGTTATGGATCCCATCATACCGATGCCATCATTACCGAAGATGATGAGGCCGCGGCCTTTTTTGAACAGATGGTAGATTCCGCCGGGGTATATAGGAACTGCTCCACGAGATTTGCGGACGGGTTCCGTTACGGTTTTGGAGCGGAAGTGGGGATCAGTACCGGCAAGCTCCACGCCAGAGGTCCGGTGGGCTTGGAGGGACTGGTAACCTATAAATACCGTCTCACCGGCAACGGTCAGATCGTGGGAGACTATGCGGAGGGCCGCAAGGAATTCCACCACAAGGATCTTTAAGAAAACGGGAGTGGCATCATGCTGCACGATGCGGACATCAGGGATGATCTCTGCGATCATCTGGAGAGGACTTTCAGAAAAGTCCGTTTTTTTGAAGAACTGAATATCGGAAGAAAGACCAGAGCGGATGTGGTGGCGGTAACGGAGGAAGGTCTCTACGGACTGGAGATCAAGAGTGATGCCGATACCTATGCGCGATTAGAGCGCCAGATCAAGGATTACCAGAGGTTTTTTGATTATAACTACGTGGTGGTGGGCAGCAGCCATGCCGCCCATATCAAGGAACACGTTCCCGAGTACTGGGGAGTGATGGTGGCAGAAGAGACGGAGAAGGGCATCGACATCTACGAGATGAGAGCTCCTCAGCTTAGTCCCAAGGTAAAGCTCACCAACCAGTTATCTCTCTTGTGGAGGAGCGAATTTGCGGTGATCCAGGCTGCCAACGGCCTCTATAAGTACGGGGACCGGAACAAGATGGCCCTGAAAAAGTACGTGATGGCTGAGATCGAAAAGGAAAGCCTGAAAAAGCAGATGCTGGATGTTCTGTTTGAACGGGACTACAGCACCTCAAAATATCCGAAAAAAGAAGAAGCGTGATGTGCGATCACGCTTCTTTTTTTCTGCCGGATTCGATCATTTCTTTTTCGAAGGCTTCCGGATTTTTCAGGTAATAATCCTGATGATACTCCTCGGCTTCGTAGAAGTTTTTGTAAGGAAGGAGGGCCACATGGGTCTTCTTTCCGGAGTCTGCTTCGATCTTTTTGATCTTCTCCTCTGCGGCGGCCTTTTCTTCTTCCGAAGTATAGAAGATGGCCAGGGTGTAGGAAAAGCCTTTGTCGATGAACTGGCCTTCGCCGTCAAAGGGATCCACGTTGGCAAAGTAGATGTCCAGGAGTTTTTTGTAGGTCACCCGCTCAGGGTCATAGACCAGTTTGATGGTCTCTCTGTGGCCGGTCTCCTGGTGCTTGACCTGTTCATAGGTGGGGTTGACTTCATCTCCGCCGGCGTAGCCACAGATCACATCGCGGACACCGTAGAGTTTGTAGATGGGCGTGACGCACCAGAAGCATCCGCCTGCAAAATAGGCTTCTTTCATTGATTTTTCATCTCCTTCATCATCTGGAAGATCTCGATGTCGTTTGCGGTCAGCTTGATATTGGACTCTAAGGTCTGGCCCTCCGGCGTCGTTACTTTCATGTCGATGATGGTACCTTCTTTCAGAGCCTGATTACCAACTGCCGTAAAAAAGGGCAGCATCTTCGGATGCTCCTTCTGGAAGGTCTCGTATTTTTGTTTCATCTGCATCAGCAGCATGGGATTCATGTTCATTTGCTTTCATTTCTCCTTATTTCTGCGGGACATTTATGGGGCTTTCCCGGTCCGTACTGACAGCCGGCAGGGCAATTAAAGCACTTCACGAAGGAACTGCCCGTTAAGACCGCTTCACAAAAGGCGGGATCCGCCAGCACTGCACGTCCGAGATCCACGGTATCTACCAGGTCGTTTTCGATCAGATACCTTGCTTCTTCCGGCTCTAAGATGCTGTTGACGCAGGAAACCGGAACTCTGCCCCGGAAATGCTCATGGAATTTTACCCCCATCTTGACGATGAGGTTATAGGGTTCCCCTTCTTCCTTCAAGGTGGGATCATCCCACTCGATACCGGTGGAAACCTGCAGGTAATCGCAGCCTGCCTTGACATATTCTTCCGCAATGGCGATGGCTGTGGCAACATCAGGCTCCACGCCTACGGTCCGAACAGACACCATAAAGTCCTCTCCGCAGGCTTCCTTGACCATACGGATGATCTCCGCCCCAAATCTTGCCCTGTTTTCCACGGATCCGCCGTACTCATCGGTCCGCAGGTTGGTCTTTTTTGAGGCAAACTGATTAATAAGATAGCTGTGGCAGCCGTGAAGCTGGACGCCGTCATAGCCGGCTTTTTTTGCCCGGATAGCGGCCTCTTGATAGGCTTTCTGCATCCGGTGGATCTCATCGATGGTCATCTCTTTTGATAATGCATCGTTCCGGGTGGGAACCGCAGAGGGGCCGATGGCGGGACCGCACTGGGGATTAGATGTGATCCCCGTATGGTTGATCTGGATGATCACGGGAACATCATAT
>JAFUUM010000013.1 GCA_017477805.1 Lachnospiraceae bacterium | reverse complement strand
CCTATCGTGTGGACTCTCCTTTCCGTGACCTGTGTCTGCAGGTGTTCCGTGACATGTATGGGAAAGAGCCCAAGGTAGAAGCCATCCATGCCGGCGTGGAATGCGGTCTGCTGATCGAAAAGCGCCCCGACCTGGATGCAGTATCCATCGGACCCGATATGCGGGATATCCACACCACGGAGGAAAAGCTGAGCATTTCCTCCGCAAAACGGGTGTATGAGTATGTGTGCGAGGTTCTTTCCCGGACAGTTAACTAAAAAAAATTATGGAAAAACCCCGGAAAGCTAATTCCTTTCCGGGGTTTTTACGTTCTATAGGGTTCGATCTGAATTAAGCGATCTTGCTCTTAGCCAGGTCAGCCAGAGTCTTGAATGCATCTGCATCGTTCACAGCCAGATCAGCCAGGATCTTGCGGTTCATGTCAACACCGGCCTGCTTTAAGCCGAACATGAACTTGCTGTAAGAAAGACCGTTCAGTCTTGCAGCAGCATTGATACGTACGATCCACAGGGATCTGTACTGACGCTTTTTCTGCTTTCTGCCGGCATAAGCGCTGGTCAGAGCTCTCATAACAGACTGCTTAGCGATTCTGTACTGTTTGGATCTGGCTCCTCTGTAACCTTTAGCCAGCTTTAATACTTTGTTATGTTTTCTCTTTGCGGCCATACCGCCTTTGATTCTTGCCATGTTTTCGTCCTCCTAACCAAAATCGACTTACAAGTAAGGTAAAATCTTCTTCATTGTCTTTGCATTTGTCTCATCCAGAAGTGCGGGATGTCTCAGAGTTCTCTTTAACTTCGTGGACTTCTTGGTAAGGATATGACGTTTGTATGCTTTGTTTCTCTTTAATTTACCGGTACCTGTAGCACTGAAACGCTTTGCTGCAGATCTGCTGGTCTTCATTTTGGGCATGGTGATTTCCTCCTGATTCTCTTTTCTTTCTATTGGGCTTTCGCCCTCATGAATGCTCCTTAGCGTTTTTTGCTCAGGAACATGATCATGCTGCGTCCTTCCACCTTCGGGGCTTTCTCGATCACAGCAACCTCTGCCAGGCTCTCAGCCAGGTCATCGAGGATGTGCTTGCTCTGAGCCATATGCGCCATCTCACGGCCACGGAAACGAAGTGTAACCTTAACCTTGTTGCCTTTTTCGATGAATTTGCGAATGGCATTGGTCTTGGTGTTCAGGTCATTGGTATCGATGTTGGGAGAAAGTCTGATCTCCTTGATCTCAGTAACCTGCTGTTTCTTCTTGGCTTCCTTTTCCTTACGGATCTGTTCATACTTGAACTTGCCGTAATCAACGATACGACATACAGGGGGAGTCGCGGTAGGTGCGATCTTTACAAGATCCAGTCCTGCATCGTCAGCCAGTTTCTGTGCGTCTCTGGAAGACATGATACCGAGCTGATCACCGTTTTCTCCGATGACACGTACTTCTTTGTCTCTGATCTGTTCATTGATGAAATAGTCGCTAATGGTTGTACCCTCCATATAAAAAGAAAGTGGATAGCAGCTTTGCCACCCACTTTCCGTATCGTCTTCATTCATTTCCTGTCTTATCGGGTCAGTGATGGACAGGTCGTGTCTGATGATGTTAATAGGAACGCCTGCTAAGCTAGGCCGCAGGGTGAGAGCGGGGGCTCTGCTTTCTTGTGTTCTGATGAACACGCTTGGTTATTATTTCATAGTTTGCCGCGAATGTCAAGAGATTTTTTATTCCTCGACAGAAGTGACAAGATCTCTTGCACGGGTGCGGTTGAGTTCACGGCAGATCTCAACAAACTTCTCCAGCTTCAGACCGTGGATCTGTTCTTTCTGACCGCGAACGGTAACGGCTACGGTGCCCTCTTCCGCTTCCTTATCGCCGACAACGACAATGTAAGGATCACGAAGGGTCTTGTAGTTCTTGATCTTCTCGTTCATGTTCTTGTCGGCATAATCAACTTCCACACGAACACCGGCTGCTTCCAGTGCATCCACAACCTTCTTCGCATACTCGTTATGCTCGGTACGGATGGGAACAACGCCTACCTGGTAAGGATTCAGCCAGAAGGGGAATGCGCCCTTGAAGTTCTCGGTAATGATACCGATGAAACGCTCCAGGGATCCGTAGATGGCTCTGTGGATAACAACGGGCTGTACCATGCTGCCGTCAGCGTCCTGATAGGTCAGGCCGAAGTTATGAGGCAGCTGGAAGTCCAGCTGGATGGTACCGCACTGCCACTCACGTCCCAGTGCATCCTTGATCTGCAGGTCGATCTTGGGACCGTAGAAGGCGCCGTCGCCTTCGTTGATCTCGTAACCGCCCTCGCCGTATTTCTTGTCCAGAATACGCTTTAATGCAGCTTCCGCTCTGTTCCACACTTCGATATCGCCCATGAAGTCTTCGGGTCTGGTGGAGAATTCAGCACGGTAAGTTACACCGAAGGTACCGTAGATCTCGTCGGCGATGCTCATGATATCGGCGATCTCGTCTTCGATCTGGCTCTCCATTACGAAGGTATGGTCATCATCCTGTCTGAACTCCTGTACACGGAACAGGCCGTTCATCTGACCGGATTTTTCTTTTCTGTGAAGTGCATCGTACTCACTGTAACGGATGGGCAGCTCTTTGTAAGAGTGGTTGGTCCGTTTGTAGGTCATCATCGCATTAGGGCAGTTCATGGGCTTTGCAGCCATGGTATCCTCTTTTTCTCTATCATAGAGAGGCGCGGATGCGGACAGCTTCGTCATATGTACGGGTGCATCCTCATCCAGGGACTCGGCAACACCGGGAACCTCTGCATCTGCCTTTAAGAAGCCGTCGAAACCGGGAACCATGAACATGTTGTTTACATAGTGTGCCCAGTGACCGGAGATCAGCCACAGTTTCTTGTTGTTGATAAGCGGTGCTGCGATCTCCTGATAGCCGTGACGCTCCTGGATTTCTCTGGAGTATTTCAGCAGTTCCTGATACAACTTCCAGCCTCTGGGAAGCCAGTAAGGCATACCGGGTGCAGTCTCGTTGAACATGAAGAGTTCCTGCTTGGCACCGATCTTCTTGTGATCTCTCTCAAGAGCTTCTTTGATGAAGTTTAAGTGAGCCTTTAATTCATCCTTGCTGGGGAAGGCATACAGATAAATCCTCTGCATGGAATCCTTTTTTTGATCTCCTCTCCAGTATGCAGAGGATGCGGATCTTACCTTGAAGGCGGTGGACAAAAGATCCTTGGAGTTTTCTACGTGAGGTCCTCTGCAAAGGTCCACATAGTCCTCTCCGGTATAGTAGATCGAGATGACAGCGTCTTCGGGAAGCTCGCTGATGATCTCCATTTTGTACTTCTGATTTGCAAAGAGTTTTTCAGCCTCCGCTCTGGTGACTTCCTCTCTCCGCCAGTCTTCTTTCCTTTTCAGGATCTCGTTCATCTTGTCTTCGATGACTTTGTAATCGTCCTCGGTGACTGCACGGGGCAGTACGAAGTCATAATAACAGCCATCTTCGATCTGGGGCCCGATGGCGTACTGCACCTTATCTTTTCCAAAGATCTCGATGACAGCCTTTGCCAACACGTGG
>JAFUUM010000214.1 GCA_017477805.1 Lachnospiraceae bacterium | reverse complement strand
GTAGATATTGGTACGCACAAATTCCGCGGAAGATTCTCCGTTTTCCGTATAGGTTCGACGCATGACACCGTCGGCACCGCCGGTGCCCTTCACGAAATAATCACTGTCGATGAGATAGAATTCTTTGGAAGTGATGGCTGTATTAGGGATCTTTAAGCCCTCCAGTTCATCCAGGATCAACTCGATATCCAGATAACGGTCGGAAATATAATCCACCATGGAATTGGTAAAAGACAGTTCCACCATGGTGGTGTCATCCTTGGAACCCTTTCCGTGAAGGGAAACCTTTCCGTAGGTCTTGAACTGGTCTTTTAAAAACTTCACAAGAACATACTGATCCGTTACCAATTGGGCAGCTCTTGCATTCTCCACTTCAAAAACCAGGGACCAGTCTTCACTGGTAACCAGTTTATAAACCGGATCCCCGTTACCCACCAGAGAATTGGAAGTCAGGATCTTCTTTTCATAAAGGGATTCGTCCAAATCCTCCGGCTTGATCTCATCCGCTTTCGCTTCTTCAAAACCGTCGAGATAATAGACCACATCACCTGCTTTTCCGGAGTTATATCTGGTAATACCGGCTTTCCCAAGATCCATCTGATTTAAAGACTCCAGAATAGCCTTATTGGAAAGGCTTGTCAGTTCATTGTTCAGCTGGTCCTTAAAATCATAGACCGAAGAAAACTCCTGTTTTTGGAACCTGGTCTTATAGGTCACAACAAGGGATTTGAAATCATCCAGATCTTCATCCGTCAGATTTAGATTGGAACTGCCGCTGTTTAAGGTTTCGGACAGCGTACCGGATGAGTCGATGGTGTAGACCATGGAGGATACGCCAACATGAGTCCCTTCGGGAGCAAAATAGAAAATATAGCCCGCGCCCGTGCTGTAACGAACTTCTTCTTTCCGGATGGCAATACCATGGTAAACATTATTCTCTGTCAGAGATCCCACGGTAACCTCGTAACCGCTCATGCGGCTGGTACGAAAATACATCACAACGCAGACCGCGATGTAGATGAACATCACACCGAAGATCAGCGTTCCGATGTTGGGCCGAAAAGGCTTCCTGTATGGAGTTATATGCGCTTCTTCAGCCTGTCTGATGGCCAATGGAAACCTCCTTAATAAGAACTGCCACACCCGCAAGTGTGGCAGCTCCGATCCCCCATATCTCCCCAAATAAATACGGTGGAATTATTCTCGTTATTACAGTGCTACAGCAACCTTATCCTTGATCTCTGCAGGAACGCTGTTTGCAGGAAGAGATACACTCAGTACAAAATCAACTTTGAACTCTTTACTGATCTCATCCAGTTTTTGAACCAATGAAACATAATCTCCGTCTTCCGTACGGGAGATCTTCAGAAAACTATCCAGATACATTTGCTCCAAATCATGATCCTGGGAAATGATGCCGAGGATAAAACCTGCGAACTGATCGGCATTATTGATCAGAAAATCAGAAACGTTTATCAGACGAACTTTGTTGTTCAGTTCAAACATGTGCTTGGTACTCTTGTCCAAATAACAGATGGTGCCGGAAGCTGTCTTTACTTGATTATTGACTCTTTCAAGCAGCTCCTTTGTCTTGCCTTTACCCTTTTCTCCAACAATTAATTGAACCATAAGCGGAACCCTCCTGAATAGATTTCATTGTAGTTTTATTATAGGTCATCGTACCCCAAAAGACAACCTAAGAATTGACGATCAGAGACAGCAGATCATTCATCTGGGAATACAGATCATCCCCTGTTTCTGCTTTCAAAATAACGGATACATACTCGTTTCCGCCGGTGTCACTCACAAGGAGGATCAGACAGTGTCCTGCGGATGTTAAAGTACCGGTCTTGCCTCCGATGACATAGACTCCGGCAGGTGCGGTACGGTTGCCGTTGATGTAACCGTTGGTGGCGGACTTATCGAAAGTCTTCTCCTTGCCGTTCTTATCGTAATATACCGTCTGATAGGAATTCATGGAGATGATCTCACGGAAAAGGGAATACTTCGATGCTTCCCGCATGATGAGATAAAGATCGTAAGCTGTTACCAGCTGCTCTTCATTATTCAGTCCGTTAGGATTTGCAAAATAACACTCCGTGGCACCGATGCGTCTGGCTTCCGCATTCATCATCTCGCTGAAGCCTTCCACGGATCCGCCGTAGCGTTCTGCCACCATGATGGCAACATCAGTGGCGGAATACATGAGCATGATGCGTAAAGCCTGATCCAGGGTCATGGAATCCCCGGGCTTTAAGCCGATGTTCTGGGCTCCGGCCTCCAGATCCGTCACGTTATTGGAAGCAGTGAGCACATCATCCTGTCTCCCGTTTTTGATGGCAACAAGAGCCGTCATCACCTTGGTGATGGATGCCGGATACAAAGGCTCGTGCACATTTTTGGAATATATTACTTCGGTATCGCTTAAGGAAAAGAGTCCTGCAGCCTCTGCCTTCGACATATCCACCGCGGATACGTTGAAGTTCTCATTGGAAATACAGAGTTTTGATGCAAAAGTTTCTTCTTTATCCGCCTTATTTCCCGATCCGATCAGGAAGGATGAATTGGATCCATCCATGTCGTAAGGCATAAAAGAGGCTGCTTTTCCGCAGCCGGAAAGGCAGCCTGCATATAAACAGATACTGATCAGGACAGCGATTCCTCTTCTCCCGATTTTCTTATTTATACATCTCACGCCACTCAAGGTCTCCTCTGTCAAGGGATTTGATCAGCAGTTCCGCGGAAGCAAGATTAGTTGCCAGTGGAATATTGTGCATATCACAAAGCCGGAAGATATCTCCCACATCCGGATCATGACTCTTGGGATTTAAAGGATCCCGTAAAAAGATCACCAGGTCAATCTCGTTATGCTCGATGGCTGCGCCGATCTGCTGGGTTCCTCCGAG
>JAFUUM010000213.1 GCA_017477805.1 Lachnospiraceae bacterium | reverse complement strand
AGAGGTTTGCTTACAGCTTCCTTCAGATTCATCCTCACGGGGGACACCCATGCTGCTCGGCTATGCGCTTCGTCGTTGCCTACGTGCGCTCGGGACTTTCACCCGTTAGAGCGCGCCCATGGCGCGCGTACAACAAAACCAGGAATCCTGTATCAGGATTCCTGGTTTTCATAAAGTGTTCGCGACGCGATTCGAACGCGCGACCTTCCGCTTAGGAGGCGGACGCTCTATCCTGCTGAGCTACGCAAACAAAATGACCCGGGACAGCATACTGCATCAGAAGTGATGCTACAACACAGCATTTTCCGGGAAGTTGATAAACCCCTGCATCCAGATGGCGCCTTTGAAGCGTCTTCCGGGGGCCGGCTCGCCATACAGGTCTATTTTATTGATACAAACATCAAAAGTCAACTCATTGCAGACCACGGTCATAACGTAGATCTCTTCTCCCGTCATGGAGTTTGTTTCCGTGTGGCACTCCGTGATCTCACCGAGGATACTGTACTGATCGCACTCCACACCATAGGGCATAAAGTAGGTATCCACTAATGTCAACACATCCTCTTTTCGGATCCGGTTGGAGATCAGGTTATAGGTATCCATATCGGATAAGGTCAGGGTTTCGATGGCATTCTCATCGCCGGATCTGGCATCCGCCACCAGTTTTGCTCTCTTCTGGGTATCCCGTCTGCTCTTGGCTACTGCAGCCTCATCCTTCATACGCGGCATGATCACCATACCCTTTAAACAAAGGGCTGAAAGGTTCAGGGTGGTTCCCTTGATGGGGAGAAGATCATTGGATCTTACTTTCACGTAATGGATCATATTCTGGAGATAAAATACCAGGGATACGCCCACTTTCGGCTCTTCCACCACACCTGCAAAAGATTCCTTGTCCGCATGGCTTTCCACCGTTACATCTTCCATGGTGGATACGTTTTCACCGCGAAGGTAGGGATAGCAGTATTCGAATGTAAACTTGTCGTCCTCATCGAATTCACCGCAGACCGCTACACCGATATGAGAGGCAAAGTCCCTGTCAAATTCCGCAAGGATGGTATTTTCCGTATGAGAAACGTAACTCCGCTTATCCGCATTGCTTAAGGACTCCATGATGATATCATGCATGTCTTTGCTGTTTTTCACCTTGGAAAAACCAATGGCTCGCATGTACTTGTGCAAGGACTTCACCTCCTTTCGGTTATGTTCTTTCTGATTTTGATTTTCGGTGGAACTTATCCCAGATATTCTTTTCCGCCCATGTAAGGTCTGAGCACTTCAGGGATCCGTACTCTTCCGTCTGCCTGAAGGTTGTTCTCCAGGAATGCGATGAGCATACGAGGGGGAGCAACTACGGTATTGTTCAGGGTGTGAGCAAAGTACTTGTTGCCGTCTGCGCCCTTGACACGGATCTTCAGTCTTCTGGCCTGAGCATCGCCGAGGTTGGAGCAGCTTCCCACTTCAAAGTACTTTTTCTGTCTGGGAGACCATGCTTCCACATCGATGGATTTTACTTTCAGATCAGCAAGGTCACCGGAGCAGCACTCCAGAGTACGTACGGGAATGTCCATAGAACGGAACAGATCTACGGTGTTCTGCCACAGTTTGTCAAACCACATGGGAGACTCTTCGGGTTTGCAGACAACGATCATCTCCTGCTTTTCGAACTGATGGATACGGTATACACCTCTCTCCTCGATGCCGTGAGCACCTTTTTCCTTACGGAAGCAGGGGGAATAACTGGTGAGGGTCTTGGGCAGTTCTTCCTCGGGGATCATGGTGTCGATGAACTTACCGATCATGGAATGCTCTGAAGTACCGATCAGATACAGGTCTTCACCTTCGATCTTGTACATCATGGCATCCATCTCAGGGAAACTCATAACGCCGCTTACCACGTTTCCGTGGATCATGAAAGGAGGTACGCAATAGGTGAAACCTCTGTCGATCATGAAGTCTCTTGCGTAGGAAATGCAGGCGGAATGCAGTCTTGCGATGTCGCCCATAAGATAATAGAAACCGTTACCGGCAACCTTTCTTGCTGCATCTAAGTCAATACCGTTGAACTTCTCCATGATCTCGGTATGATAAGGAACTTCGAAATCGGGAACCACGGGCTCGCCGTATTTCTTGATCTCAACGTTCTCGCTGTCATCTTTACCGATGGGTACGGAAGGATCGATGATATTGGGGATCACCATCATGATGCCCGTTACTTTCTCTTCCAGTTCAGCCTGCTGTTTTTCCAGCTCTTCCAGACGCTGTGCGTCTTTTGCAACTTCGGCTTTCTTTGCCTCAGCCTCTTCCTTTTTGCCTTCTTTCATCAGCTGGCCGATCTCTTTTGCGATCTTGTTCTTAGCGGCCTTGATATCATCGGCTTCCTGCTGGGCTGCTCTTCTCTTGGTGTCCAGTTCGATGACTTCGTCCACCAGCGGGAGTTTACTGTCCTGGAATTTCTTTGTGCTGTTCTCTTTTACTTCGTCTGTGTT
>JAFUUM010000212.1 GCA_017477805.1 Lachnospiraceae bacterium | reverse complement strand
GGTGGAAGCCCTGTTCTCTGTCAAAGACTCACTGATCGAAGGCTTTCGTGTTACCGACGTGGACGTTTTTGGGGAAGATCTCTACATCATCTGCGAGCGGCGTCACGATGACAACGGTAGAGTCGTAAATCAGTATGTGACCGCCAGGCTGAATGAAAGCATGCAGATCACCGGTCTTACGCCCATCTTCCGGTTCCCTATGGAACTTGATCTGCAGGGGCTTGATGTTGCGGGTGACAGGATCTATGTGACGGCTCTCTCCGAAAACGGGCAGCAGGCCTATGTGTACACGTTGGGTCTTTCTTCCCTGATCGGGATCACGGGAGGATCCTCCACGGCAGCAGATCGCACCAATTGGCTGAATTCCGCAGCGGAAGTGAAAGAATATGCAATGCAGGAGAGCGTTCGTCCAAGATACATAGTGCAGGCCATCTATGAAAATGAAAGTTTGCAGGTCAGATATGACGATTCCGCTCCCGGCTATTTTGCCGTGGACGAAAACGTAAGACGACTCTTTGAGACCAAAAAACTCTCCCTTTCCCGGAAGATGGAGGTGGCCGGCTTTGATGCGGCCCTGGTCGTTATCGTGGCTCTTTCCGGGACCATGATCCTGATCCTGATCACCATCCTTATGAGAGAACGGCTCCGGATCGTGTACGCGGCATTTGCTTTTGAGATCCTGTTGATCCTGGTTTTGGGAGTCTTCTTCGCGGTATTTTCCGTGCTTTCGGGTTCCGTGGCAAAGCGGGAATATATACGCTATGAGGAAGCGGCGATACGGAATATTTTTGACGGATATGGCAACGCCGATCTGACTGCCTCCGATTTCTACAATACACCGGATTACGAGATCTTATCCGCCAGGATCCGCAGAAGGATCCCTACAGGGGCGGACGATACCGATCCTACGGTGGATCTTCTGGTGGCAGACGGATACTCCGGCAGGGTGATCCTGTCCGCCGGAGGTAAAAATACCGGCAGTATCACTTCTCTGTATGGAGCGGAAACGGCAGATTTCATCGTCCCCGGCTTTGGAAACGACGAGAGCCCGTTTATGAAGATCAACCATCAGGGAGAAGCTTACACCCTGTTTCGGACCAGTTTGTTGAAGAGCGGTTATCCGGATCTTGTGGCGGTGTCTGTTATCAGAGATAAAGGACTCTTCCGGGAAACTTACGAGCACTTCGGTGAGTACTTAAATCTCCTGTTTTTCCTGTTCCTTTTGTGCAGTATCGTTGGCATTTCGCTGCTGATCTGGCAGTCCCTGGATATCAGGAAACTGAAAAAAGCCCTGGCCGGACTTGCCAAAGGAGAGGAACTGACGACAAAACCCGTCATGCACGGGCGGGATATGAATTATCTTTGGAACTCCGTATTTGAGATCCAAAAGAACATCGCGTCCACCAACCGGGTGAAGTTCCTTACTTATGAAGCCTATTACCGCTTTGCACCCAAGAGCATTGAACGGATCCTCCGAAAGGGATCCATAACCGAAGTGGGTGTGGGAGACAGGGCTCATCTTCACGGAACATTGACCTATGTTACCCTCCCGGGACTTCTGCCGGAACAGGATGGCAGTTTAAGTCGCTTTTCCGACCTTTTGCAGACAGTGGAAGAACTGATCCGGGAATATGACGGGATCCTGATCTCTCAGGATGCGGACTCCGCCCTTCTTAGGGTACTTTTCCTGGAAGATAACGAAGATGCGGCAGGCTTTGGAACGGATCTGATCCTGCGGTTAAAAGAAGAAAAGCAGGGAGTCTTTAAGAACGCTGCGGTGACGCAGCAATACACCACCTTCCTGTATGGAGTTGCGGGAACCGCAGAGGGAGCCTGTGTTTACATCTCTTCCAAAGAGGGAGAATTCCTGGCGTCCTTTGCCAAATGGTTTGCTTCCATGGCTCTCGGGCAGGTGATCACCGGGGAGATGATGACACGCATGGATCATGTGGGGGAGACCCGTTACATCGGCTTCCTTCTGCCGAATCCTTCAGACCCGGAGAACAGGCTGGAACTGTACGAAGTGCTGGATGCTCAGATCCCCGGCACGAGAAAGCGCCGTTCCGCCACAAAGAAGAAATTTGATGAGGCATTATCCCTGTTCTATCAACAGGATTTTTACCTGGCAAGAAATCTGTTTACGGAGATCCTTCGGGAGTCTCCGGATGATCTGCTGACAAAATGGTATCTCTTCGAGTGCGAACACTATCTGGATGACGGTTTCCCCGAAGGATTTACCGGAGCATTGCACAAGGAAGGGTAGGCTGCTAAGTGAATCTGCTGCGAATACTGCTACAGTCAATTAAAGCGAAGATCACGCCCTTTTTGACAAAGGCCAAGCTGTTTTTGTCTCCCAGCTTCCTGCTGACGAGACTGACAGAACTGATCAAGACGTTCTTTACAAAGACGTTGAACGTCAGGCCCCGTCACAAGGACGATTACTACACCATCGGCAACTGGATGGTCAGCAAAAAACTGGCCTTTGCCGTGGTGATCATCGTAGGGGTGCTGTCTGCGGCCTATGTGATCTCTTCCTGGAGCGGACTGTTTCCCGGCAGCAAAAACGACGGGATCAAAACCTATAACTACAACAACATCCTTTTGAAATTCGCCAGAGGCAATGTGCGTATTACCGGAAAGAGCGGTTATCTTGCTTACGAAGGGGAAGTGTCGGACGGTGCCTGCAACGGGCAGGGGACTCTGATGAACCCGGAAGGCTTTGTTGTCTATCAGGGAAACTTTACCCACAGCATGTACGAAAATAACGGCAATCAGTATTTCGAAGACGGTACGCTGATGTATCAGGGGCAGTTCCATGAAAACCTTCACAGCGGAACGGGAAAACTGTACCGGGAAAACGGCTCGTTGGAGTACGAGGGAGAGTTTGCCCTGAACATGAAAGAAGGGGAAGGCACCCTCTATGACATGGGCCATAACAGCATCTTCAAGGGCCAGTTCACCCTGGATGACATCAAATACAGTGATCTCATCGGTAAGAAAGCTTCCGAACTGGCAGCGGCCTATCATGGAGAACGAAGTATTTATCAGGCAGTGGGGGAGAGAACCCGTTTCATGCCCGATATCTCCGCCATGACCCTGGAGTATCTGGATGAAGCATCCATCGATACAGAAGCGTCGGTGGAGTCCGTATTCGTTTTGAAGAACACCTTTAATACCCCGGAGGGGCAGGTGGGAAATTTAGCGGCTGTGGAACGGTATCTGG
>JAFUUM010000211.1 GCA_017477805.1 Lachnospiraceae bacterium | reverse complement strand
CTTTTTACCCTGAATAAGAGGCCTCAGGAACAGTACATCCCCTTCCCACAGATTCAGGTCCAGGATCCGATCTTTTTTGATCCAGTGAAGTTCCCCCTCATTGCAGGGCTTTATCTCTCCGTGAAAACGATCCGCGGTATACAAAAACATGTACTCCGTCTCCCACTTATCCGAGAGAAAGGTCACAATGCTGCGGAGCGCGAACCGGTCCAGGATCAGACCCGTCTCCTCTTCCACCTCCCGAAGAAGACATTCATCCGGTGTCTCGTCCTCCAGAAACTTTCCACCGACGCCGATCCATTTGCCTTCGTTTAGGTCATTTTCTTTTTTGTTCCGAAGCAGCATCAGATACTGATCGTCTTTTTCGATATAGCAAAGTGTGGTACAGATCGCCATGATATTCCTTTCAGCCCTCTTACAGACATTTTTCAAACGCATCCGGAATGGGGCTTTCCAAAATCATTTTCTCCCCGGTTACCGGGTGAGTCAGTTCCAATTTCCACGCATGGAGCGCCACCCGCCCGATCTTCTCGTAATGAGGATAATACAGATAGTCTCCTAAAAGGGGATGCCCGATAAAACCGGCATGGATCCGGATCTGATGGCATCTTCCGGTCTTTGGCCGAAATTCCACAAGAGAACAATCGGCCCCTTCTTTTAACACACGATATTCCGTTTCCGCAGGCTGTCCCTTTTCGGGATCTGCACATCGAAGGATCACGGATCCTTCCTGCCTGCCGATGGGAACGTCGATGACGCCCTCTTTTTCAGCCCTCCCACTCTTTTCCGGATCGTTTTCAAAAACACCGTCACACACTGCAACGTATGTCTTCCCAATCCTGCGCTCCTGCATATCCTCCGCAAGGATCCCGCCGGAAAGCATGTTTTTGGCGATAACGATGACGCCGCTGGTCTCTTTGTCCAGCCGGTGGATACAGCGGAAAACAATGTGTTCTCCCTTCCCCTCCAAATACTGGGCTACGGCATTAGCCAGAGAATCCTCCCGGTGATGCAGGGATGGATGTACCGCTACTCCCGCCTCCTTATCGATCACAAGAAGATCCTCGTCTTCATACAGGATCTTTAAATGTTCCCGGGGTTCCACCGGTGTGATCTGGGCAGAAGCCCCCTTTTCTTCCCGGATGGTAACTCTCAGATCTGTTCCCACAGGAAGCTGTTCATGCAGTTTATGCCCGTTCTGATCTTTCCGTTCTTCCATTTCCGGGCCCTCCGCAAAGATTTCCAACTGCTCCGGATTCCGTTTCAGTTGGGACAGCACCGCCGCCGGGTACCGTTTTTCTTTCAAAAAAGCACGGATGGAAGGATAGTCTTTCTCCACATGATACGAGATCACACGATCCATCAGGTCAGATCCTTTTCATAAACACCGTCATGATCGGAAAAGCCCATCTTGAACAGATAAGCCTTATGATTTTCCACGTTGCCGCGATAGATCAGTTTTTTGATGCCATCCTCCGGCAGTCTGGAGATCAGGAAATCCCCGATGGAGAAATCCCGGTACTCGGGAACGGAATAATCAAGGAGCAGTTCCAAGGTACCGTTCTCCTCTTTTCCAAGAGTGATGCCAACGGGAAGGCTTCCGCAGAAAACAACATAGTTTTTATCTGCCTGCGCATAGTCCACGGAATTGCCGGGGAAGCACTTTTCAATATCATCCTTGTATAAAGAAAGCACATGGGCCAGCATGGCATCTCCCGCCTGCACTTTCACCAGCTCGTACTGCGCCTTGTTGTGGGTCATCTTCCACAGGAAATGGATGTTGATGAGCACCAGGCAGGCGTTCATCACCGCAGTGGGATAAGAATGGATGATCAGCGCGTAGACCGTAAAGATCACGCTTCCAACGGTATTCACCAGGCGGAGTTTCACCACCGACACCATAAGAAAAGATACCAATACCAAAAATGATCCCAGGTAACCGATGAGTTCGATCCACTGTGCACTTGTCATAATAATTCCTCCTTTAGGTCTCCTGACCCGCAAACTGGGTCATGTACAGATCATAATATTTTCCCTGTTGTTCCATCAGTTCGTCATGGTTTCCGGTCTCCGCGATCTTCCCCTGATCCATGACCACGATAAGATCCGCATCCCGGATGGTGGAAAGTCTGTGGGCGATGATCAGACTGGTGCGATCCCGCATGAGTTCCACCATGGCATCCTGAATGGCCTTCTCAGTCCTTGTATCCACGGAACTGGTGGCTTCATCCAGGATCAAAATACGGGGATAGGATAAAAAGGCCCGCCCTATGGTAAGGAGCTGTCTCTGTCCCGCAGAGAGGTTTGCTCCCGCTCCCGTCAGCACCGTATCGTAGCCTTCCGGCAGATCCTGGACCACCATATCGGCACCGCCCAGTTTTGCGGCTTCCATCATCTTTTCATCGGAGATGCTGTTCTCCGCATATTTCAAGTTGTTCCGCACCGTGTCCGTAAAGAGCACCGTATCCTGCAAAACAATGCCCACCGTGTCACGAAGAGACTCGATATTGAGGTCACGAATATTAATGCCATCCACGGTGATCTCGCCGGAATCGATATCATAAAACCGCATCAGAAGATTTACGATGGTGGTCTTTCCGGAACCCGTTGCCCCAACCAGAGCGATCTTTTTGCCGGCCTCCACCTTTAGCGAAAAGTCCCTGATCACCTGTTTTTCCGGAGTGTAACTAAAGTTCACGTGAGAGAACTCGATCACACCCTTGGGATCTTCCAGAACAAGTTCTCCGCCCCGGTCTTCCGGCACTTCATCCAGCACCGCAAAGATCCGCTCTGCGGAAGCCATGGCCGTCTCGATCTGACCGTAAAGCTGGGCCAGTTCGTTGATGGGCCTGGAAAACTGCTTGGAATAAATGATAAAGGCGGAAATAGCGCCGACAGTAATATAGCCTTTTAAGGCAAAGTATGCACCGAATACGGACACGATGACAAAGGAGATATTGGAGATCATGTTCATCAGCGGTCCCATGGAGGATCCGATGATCTCCGCAATGATGCCGGTACGGGTCAGTTCATCACTGGTGACGCAAAAATCCGCGATGGATTTCTCCTGCAGGTTATAGGCTGTCACCGTCCTGCCTGCCGTCACCATCTCTTCCACCGTTCCGTTTAAGGATCCAAGGAGAGTCTGGCGGCGCAGATAATACTTATGCATGAGTTTCGAGAGCGTTCCGCTGACAAGCACGGTACCCACCACCGTCAGGCAGGTCAACAGCGTTAAGGGAACGCTGAAGGTAAACATCATGATGATAGTACCAAGGAGCATCAACACGCCCGAAAACAGGGAGGATAAGGACTGGCTGATGACGGAGGAAACATTCTCCGCATCGTTGGTCATGCGGCTCATCACATCTCCGTGGGAATGCCGGTCCATATAACTGACGGGCAGGGAGATGATGTGCCGGAATAACTGTCCCCGGAGCTTTGCGATGACATTTCGGGACAAATTTGCGGACAGATATCCCTGAAGCATGGTGGCGCATCCGCCGATGAGGTAGATCACCAGCATGGTTACAAGGATCCGGGGAAGTTCCTCAAATCTTCTGCCCACCAAAAGGTCTATGGCTTTTGATTGCAGTTTCGGCGCTGCCACATTGGAGCCTACAAAGACAGCGACCACAATTCCAAGAACCAGCACCAGAAGACGCTCCGACCTGAAATAGGCAAGGAGTCTTCCGATGGTCTTCTTTTTATCCTTCGGCTTTTCTTTCGGGGCGCCGATCATCCCTCTGGGGCCTCTGCCAAAGCCCCGCTGAACCATCTGGTTTCTGTCGGCCATGGCTACGCCCCCTTCCTGTTTTCATTTTTATCGTTTTTCAGCTGAGAATCGCAGATCGCGCGGTAGATCTCATTTGACGCAAGGAGTTCCTCATGGGAACCAAGTCCCGCAACCCTGCCTCTTTCCAAAACAAGGATCCGGTCTGCGTCCTTTACGGAGGCGATCCTCTGGGCGATGATGATCTTCGTCACATCCCCGTATCCGCTCTTTAACGCTTCATAGAGTTTTGCTTCCGTGGACAGATCCAGTGCACTGGTGGAATCATCAAAGATCATGATCTCCGAATGCCTGAGAAGTGCTCTCGAGATGGAGATACGCTGTCTCTGGCCTCCGGATAGGCTCATGCCCCGCTCTGCCACCTTTGTATCATAACCGTCAGGCTGATTTAAGATAAAGCTTTCCGCCTGAGCATCTGCAGCAGCCTTTTTGATCTGTGCTTCCCGTTTCGGATCCCGTTTCTTGTCATCCTCTTCCGGATGCAGGCTGTGGCGTTCTGCCTGCACATCAATATTTTCCCGGATGGTGGCGGAAAACAGTTCGGATTTCTGCAGGCAGGTTGTTACCTTTTCCCGAAGGGCAGAAAGATCGTACGACTTCACGTCAATACCATCCACCAATACCTGGCCCCCTGTGACCTCATAAAATCTGGGGATCAGACTTGCCAGGGTGGTCTTTCCCGAACCTGTGGCACCGATGATGGCAAAGGTCTCACCGGGTCTGATCTCAAAATTCAGGTCATGGAGGATCTTTGCCCCCGTATCGGGATAGGCAAAATCCACATGGCGAAATTCCACCAGACCCTTTGTTTCCGTATCTTCTCCCGTCTTT
>JAFUUM010000210.1 GCA_017477805.1 Lachnospiraceae bacterium | reverse complement strand
TTTCCGTATCCACACCGCTTAAGTAATAGCTGACGTAAGGATCTGCGGTGGTGAAGTTATTGATCTCCAGGTCCAGTTCGATGCGATCCGTCCCCTTGGGGATGGTGATGGTCCCGATCTGGGTCACATCTTCAAAAACACCGTCCCGTTTGATGGAGGTGATCTTGGTCCTGAACTCATCCACTTTCATCTCATAATGGTTCAGATCCAGACGGTACACACCGCTGGTACCGCAGATGTAGATTTGCTCATCATCCGTCACAAGGTTCCAGGCATTGCTGGTGATACTGCCGGGAAGGCCCGCCTTACTGTCAAGGAGGGTATAGGTATCCATATTTCCGGTCTTCATCAGGTTTTCGTAATCACTGATGTAGATCCCGGCACCGCCGAGGATAAAGATCTCTCCCTCGCTGTTCATGGCCATGTCGAAGTTATTGTAATAAGGCATACCGAGTTCACGGATCACAAAGTTCTGATCCATGTAACAGATGCCGCTGCCGGTCATGATAAAGAAGCCATCGCCCCGGGGATCCTTTGCCACGCGGAGTACAACGCCGGAGGGAAGTCCGTCTTCACGGGTGATATATCGAAGGAGCTTTCCGTCCCGGATCACTGCGATACCATCGGAGTCCGTGCCGCAGAGCAGGGTATGATCTTCCATTTCCAGGATGTTCAATACGGTACCTCTGGAAAGATCCTGTCCCATTTTCAGTCTGCTGACCACCTGATGATCCTTTAAAAAGACCATCTGGGAATCGCCGGATGCGATGACGGTACCGTCGGAAAGGGTCTTTACCACACGGATCAGCTTATCGGTCTCCCGTACGTTGACGTACTCGGAAACCTCCCCATCGGGGGTCAGCTGCATCAGCCCGTTGTCATAGGTTGCCACCAGAAGATTCCCGTCCGGATCCTCATCCAAGCATCTGATACGGACGGAATCGAAAACTTCCGTGGCCTCGTTCTTTAAGCTCTTTCCCACATAAAGATCCAGTATCCTAAGGCCGCCGTTGGTGCCTACGTAAAGTTCTCCGTTCCATTCTTTGACGGCATTGCAGACAATACCCTTTTCATTGCAGAGTTTGAACACATCGGTAAAACTGGATCTTCCAAGACAAAGAAGCCCGCATCTTGCAGATGTGAACCAGAGGTTGCCCTGATAATCCTTGAAGATATGATCGATGGAGTTATTAAAGGTGCCGCTTTCGATCATGGTCAGATGCTTGGCTCTGTCTAAGTATCCGATGCCATTATCCGCAGCGACAAAGATCACTCCGTTTTCATCAAAGTAAAAGTCTTTGACCGACTTCATCCCCGGTACGGCGATCCGCTCAGTCTGGCGGAATTTGTCCAAAAAGATCTCAAACACATAAATGGTTTCCGTATCGGTACCGATGTAGACGTAACCGTTTTCATTCAGGCTGATACCATTGGGCGTCGCATCCACAAGATGAAGTTCGGAAACCTTGTTTCCCTCTTTAAAACAGAATACATCCCCGACGTTATTGAGGACGATCATGTGCCCTTCCTCATCGGGTGCAAGGTCTTTGATGTTACCGGCATTTTCTTCCGTCTTTAAGATACGGATCTCTCCGCCGGAAAAATCGGCAATGACAAGACCTGCGGTGGTACCGAAATAGTACAGTCCGTTACTGTCTCTGGAGATGCACTTGACGGAATTGGAAGGCAGACCGTTTGACATATCCAGGGTGCGGAATGTCATGTCGATATTCAAAAGGGTGACCCCGGCATCCTGGGTTCCGGCCCAAAGTCTGTCCTCGCCGTCCACGAAGAGAGACTGTATGGATCTGACGCTTGACAGATTGTCGATGAGGACAAATTTGGACCCGTTAAAACGGAACAGTCCGCCGTAAGTTCCGATCCACATGGTACCGTCCTTGGTCATGGCCACATCATTTAAGCATCCGCCCACCAGGCCGTTCTCACTGTTATAAAGTTTTTCGATAAAGCTGATGTTTTCTTCCGCGTAAACAGGCATCGCCCCAAGGCTGCCAAGAGCTGTAGAAAGCGCAAGCACGATGAACAGAGAAAGAGATGCGGTACCCCGGAGCTGGCGTTTTAATTCCGCGGCCCGTTTCCGCTTGCCGAAGTTTTTGGAAATATGCATGCCAAGGAAGATCAGGAGCGTGGCGAACAAGGAATCCACGAAACTGATACAGATGGCAGGCAGTGTATACCGAACCCACACAGGTGCCGAAAGACTGGTGAGATAATCCACGATGGCATCCGCCAGATAAAGGCCGGTCCTTCCTCCGTACACTTGCATATTGATGATCAGGAGGAAGAAAGCTTTCACCACCGCAAAGAACGCAGTGGAGCTGATGACGAGTGTGAACCGGGAGAAAAACTTATTTCTCCGGACGATCAGCCCTGCAGCCGCTGCCACTGCCACATCGGCGATGACAAAAAACCAGTCGGTGATGCTAAATGCAGACGCAAAGGCACACCCAAGGATCGCCGCGAGCATTCCGACGATGGGGCCTTCCACATAGGCCGCAAATATGGTACCCGTCAGATCCAGATACGCAGGCAGTTCATAGTAGTAGGCCAGATAGCGCCCTGCAACATTCAAGATCGCCGCGATCAATATGATGAGGATACGTCTACTCCATTTGTTCATGCGCTTCATGATCAAAGGTTCCTTTCACCCATAAGGTCCAGAAAAGCAGTAACAACATTGGGATCAAACTGTGTTCCCCTGTTTTTGATCAGTTCCTCACGGATCTGATCACGCATCATTTTTGCTCTGTAAGGTCTGTCATTGTTCATGGCATCATAGGCATCCGCCACAGCCACGATCCGCGCGATCAGAGGGATCTCCTCTTCTTTCTTACCGTAAGGATAGCCTGTGCCGTCATACCGTTCATGATGATAAAGAGCTGCCTCCCAGGCATGGGGAATGGCTTCCACATCCCGGAGGATCTCGGAGCCGCGAACGGTATGTTTCTTTACGTCCGCAAACTCATCGCTGGTAAGTTTGCTGGTCTTTCGAAGGATCTGCTCGCTCACCGCCACGTTTCCGATATTGTGGAGAAGAGCCGCATTATAAACAAGATCACAGTCGCTCTTGTCCATGCCCATCTTTTCGGCGATCATCCTGGATGTTGCCGCAACTCTCTCGGAATGGCCTTTGGAATGATAATCTCTGGAATCTGCCAGATTGCAGCAGATCTTCATGGTATCTTCCAGCATCCTGCCCTGCTTTACAAAACGTTCTTCAAAGCGTACGGACACAAGGAAGATTGTTCCAAGGATGATCAGGGAAAGACCCAGGAAGAAATAGGTAAAGGTATAAAAACGGCCTTCGGAGCCTTCCCAGACGGATTTGTGCAGTCTGTAGGACAGTTCATAATCCGTTAAGTCCACATCCCCGTAGATGCTGTAGAGGATCATACCGCAGGTAACGGATCCCTGCTGATCGGAAGAGCCTTTGATGGGCACCTCTTCGGAGACACCACCGTCGGGGTGATAGATAAAGTAATCCCCCTCTGACAGCGGGATCAGAAGGTCCTGTCCGATGAGGTGATTGCGAAGTCCCACCTCACTGTAGTTATAGGCTCTGAGGTCGATGGTCTGGGAAATCTCTCCGCCGCTTTCCTTAAACTGATGAACTTCAAATTTACCACACCAGCCGTTATTCAAGTAACAGTTCACATTGATGTTGACACGGAGCTGCCAGTCTTCCACGTAGGTATGGGTATTATTGGTCACAACCATCTCATAGATCATGGCAATGAGGTTTGTTCCCAGTCCGGTATTGGTCTTTAACCAGGAATCCGTCGCTCCTCCGCGGGGATGGATATCCACCATGACCTGGGTACTGGTGGAATTGGGGGTGACCACTCTCCACTCATCATTGTATTTTTGGATATTGATGAAATGA
>JAFUUM010000209.1 GCA_017477805.1 Lachnospiraceae bacterium | reverse complement strand
CCTCAGACGGATGATGGGAACCACGGTACCAAGCTCCAAAGCGATCTGTCTTCGGATCATGACCACACGGTCAAGAAGGTCACCGCCCTGGTTCACATCCGCAAGGGGGATGATGCCGTAACCGAATTCCAATTCGATAGGGTCCACGGTAAGCAGGGAATTGACGTTCTCGGGCTGCCGGATCTCCTCTGCCGCCGCAGCTTCTTCCGCTTCCACCGTATTCTCGATCTTGGCGGTCTCGATGGTGCCCTGGATACTGCGGGCCGCCAGGATAAAGGAACCACCCATGGCTACGAAGATCACGGGGTTCAAGGGTGTTGCGATACCAAGGAAAGCGACTGCAGCGCCCACCAGATACAGTGCTCTGGGAATACTGAAGAGCTGTGAGATCAAAGTCAGACCAAAATCCGCTTCCTTACTGCCCTTGGTCACGAGGATACCCGTTGCAAGGGAGATCAAAAGGGAAGGGATCTGAGAGACCAGACCGTCACCGATGGTCAGCACGGAGTATTTATTGATGGCTTCATCGATGGGAAGACCAAGCCGGAGTACACCCATGGCCATACCGCCAACAAGGTTGACAACGGTGATGATCAGACCGGCAACAGCGTCTCCCTTTACGTATTTCACGGCACCGTCCATGGAACCGAAGAAACTGGATTCCTGCTGGATCTTCTCACGACGGGCCTTAGCTTCCGCGTCGGAAATAGCACCGGTATTTAAGTCCGCATCGATAGCCATCTGTTTACCGGGCATGGCGTCCAGAGTAAATCTTGCGGTAACTTCCGCCACACGCTCGGAACCTTTGTTGATGACCATGAACTGTATCAATATGAGGATGATAAAGATGATGGCACCTACGATGAGGTCATCACCGCCTACATACTGTCCAAAGGTCTTTACCACGTTTCCGGGTTCACCGGTGGTCAGGATCAGTTTCGTGGAAGACACGTTCAGTGCGATACGAAACAGTGTGGTAAACAGCAGCATGGTGGGATAAGCACTCATCTGCAGGACTTCGGAAGAAAACAGCGTCGTGAACAGGATCAGGAACGCGATGGACATGTTAAAAGCAAGGAGGATATCAAGGAGCCAGCTGGGAATGGAAACGATGAACATGACGAAGGCAGCCAGAACATAAACGGCAACGCCCACGTTGGTACCGATCATTTTCAGGTTCAGCTTATTCATGATGTCTCCTCCCCGTTTCGCCTTGCCCGCTATCGCGCACGGAACGCGCCAGCGAGAGCAGGCGGAACTATTTTATTTTTTTATCAAGCCCTCTTCCGGCTCGTGCCCCCGGTGGTCCCCTGCAGATGATAAACATAAGCCAGGATCTCCGCCACAGCCTGATACAGTTCCGGCGGGATCTGGGCCCCCACTTCCACATTGGCGTAGATCATACGGGCCAGCGGCTTATTCTCAACGATCTCTATTCCGTATTCTTTGGCCGTTTCCTTGATCTTCAGGGCCAGATAGTCAGAACCCTTTGCCAGAAGTACCGGTGCGGGAGCAATGTCCGCATCGTATTTGATGGCCACCGCATAATGGGTAGGGTTCGTGATGACAACGTCTGCCTGAGGCAGTGCCTGCATCATTCTTCTTCGGGAAGCTTCCTGCATCCTCTGCTTCTGCTTACCCTTGATCTGAGGATCACCTTCCTGATCCTTATATT
>JAFUUM010000208.1 GCA_017477805.1 Lachnospiraceae bacterium | reverse complement strand
AGTATCACCGATGTTGCACTCGTTCTGCTCATCATGTGCTTTGAACTTAACGGTTCTTTTAACGATCTTCTTGTAAAGAGGATGCTTAACGTTGTCCTGGATCGCTACAACGATGGTCTTGTCCATCTTGTTGCTGACAACTTTACCTACACGAGTCTTTCTTAAATTTCTTTCTTCCACGACTTTTCTCCTTTCTTCCAGTACCGGCTTACTGTGCCTTCTGTGTCAGGACAGTCTGAATTCTTGCGATATTCTTTCTGACTTCCCTGATACGGGCTGTGTTATCCAGCTGATTGGTGGCATTCTGGAATCTCAGATTGAAAAGTTCCTTCTTCGCAGTTACCAGATCCTCTGACAACTCCGCAGCAGTCTTCTGATTTAAGTCTTCCAAATATTTCTTATTCTTCATTTGCTACACCGCCTTCCAGATCGGCTTTGGAAACGATCTTACATTTGCAGGGAAGCTTGTGCATAGCCAGACGAAGTGCCTCTCTGGCAGTCTCCTCAGGAACGCCTGCGATCTCGAACAGAACGCGGCCGGGCTTTACAACAGCTACCCAATACTCAACAGCGCCCTTACCGGAACCCATACGGGTCTCAGCGGGTTTTGCGGTTACCGGCTTATCCGGGAAAATTTTGATCCAAACCTGTCCGCCACGCTTGATGTAACGAGTCATGGCTACACGGGCTGCTTCGATCTGGTTGGACTTGATCCAGCAGGGATCGGTAGATACCAGACCATATTCACCGTTGGTGATCCGGGTTCCCTTGGTGGGCTTTCCAGCCATGGAGCCGCGGAACTGTTTACGACGTTTAACTCTCTTCGGCATTAACATGATTAATTCTCGCTCCCTTCCTTATCAGCCTTTGTAGGAAGAACCTCACCCTTGTAGATCCAAACCTTTACACCAACTTTACCGTAAGTGGTGTCTGCCTCTGCAAAACCGTAATCGATATCTGCACGCAGTGTCTGAAGGGGAATAGTGCCTTCACTGTAGAATTCGGTACGAGCAATATCAGCACCGCCCAGACGACCGGAAACGGAAGTCTTGATGCCCTTTGCATCGGTCTTCATGGTTCTGCCCATGCAAGATTTCATTGCTCTTCTGAAGGATACACGCTGCTCAAGCTGCTGTGCGATGTTCTCTGCTACAAGCTGAGCATCCTTATCGGGTCTCTTGATCTCCTTGATATCGACAAGGATCTTCTCCTTACCGGTCAGCTTTGCCAGTTCCTTCTTGGTTACTTCGATCTCTGCACCCTGCTTACCGATTACAAAACCGGGCTTTGCGGTGTAGATGATAACTCTTACTCTGTCGGCTGCTCTCTCGATCTCGATCTTGGAGATGCCTGCGGAGTATAATTTTTTCTTCAGAAACTTTCTGATGTTGTAATCTTCTACCAGATAATCAGAGAAGTCAGCTTCATCAGCGTACCATTTGGAATCCCAATCTTTGATAACTCCGACTCTCAGACCATGCGGATTAACTTTCTGTCCCATGACATTTCCTCCTATCTTTCATTCAGCACGATGGTAATATGGCTATTTCTCTTTTCGATACGATAAGCTCTACCCTGTGCTCTGGGCTGTACACGTTTCATGATGCTTGCGTGGTTAGCGTAGCACTCTTCGATATACAGCTTGGATCTGTCCATGTTATTGTTGTTCTCCGCATTTGCGATAGCAGAGTCAAGCAGTTTCTTAATTACGGATGATGCATATTTGGGGTTATACTCCAGCACTGCCAGTGCAGTGGTAACATCCTTGCCACGAATGGCATCTAATACAAAGCATGCTTTCTGTACAGGAATTCTTACATAAGATAACTTAGCAGAAGGTCTTGTATCTTTCTTAGCATTTCTTTCTCTTTTGATCTGGCTTCTATGTCCGCTTGCCATAGAAAAAACCTCCTTCCAAAATGTTAAAAATCAAATCGGCGATTATCTGACGGAAGACTTCTTATCGTCTTTGCCGTGACCTCTGTAAGTTCTGGTTGCAACGAATTCGCCAAGTTTATGTCCTACCATGTCCTCAGTAACATATACGGGAACATGCTTTCTTCCATCGTGAACAGCAATGGTGTGTCCAACGAAGGAAGGGAAGATTGTGGAACGACGGGACCAGGTCTTGATAACCTGTTTCTGTCCGGACTCGTTCATAGCATCTATTTTCTTCAGCAGACTTGCGTCAGCAAAAGGGCCTTTTTTTAATGATCTTGCCATTGTCTTTCCTCCTGATTATTTGATGGCTCTACCGTCACGTCTTCTGACGATCAGCTTATTGGAAGCCTTTTTCTTCTTACGAGTCTTCAGACCCAGAGCAGGCTTACCCCAAGGTGTGCAAGGACCGGGACGTCCTACAGGAGCCTTACCTTCACCACCACCATGAGGGTGATCGTTGGGGTTCATTACGGAACCGCGAACGGTAGGTCTGATACCCATGTGACGCTTACGTCCAGCTTTACCGATCTTAACAAGGTTGTGGTCGATGTTACCGACAACACCTACGGTAGCTCTGCACTCGATAGGAACCATTCTCATTTCGCCGGAGGGAAGACGCAGAGTTGCGTACTTACCTTCTTTTGCCATCAGCTGAGCGCTGTTACCTGCGCTACGAACCAGCTGGCCGCCCTTGCCGGGATACAGCTCGATGTTGTGAACTTCCGTACCTACAGGAATAGCAGCCAGAGGCAGGCAGTTACCAATTCTTACTTCGGCTTCGGGACCGTTCATGATCTTCATGCCATCGGTCAGGCCGTTGGGAGCGAGGATGTAGCTCTTCTCACCGTCTGCGTAGCAGATCAGTGCGATGTTAGCGGTTCTGTTGGGATCGTACTCGATACCAATAACCTTTGCAGGGATGCCATCCTTGCTGTTTCTCTTGAAATCAACCATTCTGTATTTCTGTCTGTTACCACCGCCCTGGTGTCTAACAGTGATCTTACCCTGGTTGTTACGGCCGGCGTTTTTCTTTTTGCTGGCGATCAGGCTCTTCTCAGGAGTAGACTTCGTTACTTCGGAAAAATCGGAAGAAGTCATGTTTCTTCTGGAAGGTGTATAGGGATTGTATGTCTTAATTCCCATTGCTTTATCTCCTTTTCTTTTTCTCGCAAACGGATCAGCGGCAGTGCATTAGTCAAAAAGAATTGTCCGTTTGCATAGTTGTTTTATCTGCACTTACCGCTACGTCGCTTTGTCTGCGTGTATCTTACAGACCTGCGAAGATCTCGATATCCTTGCTGTCTTCTGTCAGCTGAACGATCGCTTTCTTGGTCTTTGCAGTCTTACCAACTACCAGACCTCTTCTCTTGTTCTTGCCATCCAGATTAGCGGTGTTTACCTTAGCTACCTTAACGCCGTCGAACATCTTCTCAACTGCGTCTTTGATCTGAGTCTTGGTCACTTCGGGGTTAACCAGGAAAGTGTATCTCTTGGTTGCCATACCGGACATGCTCTTCTCGGTAACGAGGGGCTTTAAGATTACGTCGTAGTATTTAATATCAGCCATTATGCGTATACCTCCTCGATCTTCTGAGCGGCATCCTTGGTCAGGATCAGAGTGCCTGCCTTCAGAATGTCGTAAACGTTGATGGTGTTGGGAAGAGCGGTCTCAACGAAGGGAAGGTTTGCTGCGGACTTCATAACTTTCTCATCCTTATCAGCGATCACGATCAGTGCCTTATCTTCAACCTTCAGGTTGGTCAGTACTGCCTTGATGTTCTTGGTCTTGTACTCTTCGGAAGTCAGAGCCTCAAGAACGATCAGCTTGCCGGTCTGTACCTTATCGGTAAGAACGGACTTAAGAGCAGCTCTCTTCTCTTTCTTGTTCAGCTTGAAGCTGTAGTCTCTGGGAACGGGAGCGAATACAACGCCGCCACCCTTCCACTGGGGTGCTCTGATGGAACCCTGTCTAGCGTGTCCGGTTCCTTTCTGTCTCCAAGGCTTTCTTCCGCCTCCGGAAACTTCAGAACGTGTTTTAGCTTTCTGAGTGCCCTGACGATTGTCAGCCAGCTGCTGCAGAACAGCCATATGTACCAGGTGCTCGTTGATCTTGGCACCGAATACGGCATCATTTAAGTCGATATTGCCGACTTCTTTGCCTTCCATATTGTAAACAGATACTTTAGCCATTTGTTACGTCCTCCTTTCGCCTCAGATTAACCGTTTACTCTGGTGCTTTCTTTGATGGTTACCAGAGCTTTCTTGGGTCCGGGAACCGCGCCCTTGATCAGAAGCAGGTTCTTGTCAGCGTCTACTCTGACAACTTCCAGATTCTGTACGGTACGCTTTACGCTACCCATGTGTCCGGGCATTCCCTTGCCTTTGAATACACGGCTGGGGGAAGAACATGCGCCGTTGGAACCCTGATGGCGATGGAACTTCGAACCATGCTTAATGTGTCCTCTGTGCTGACCCAGTCTATTGATGGTACCCTGATATCCTTTACCCTTGGAAATAGCGGTTGCATCAATGTGATCGCCGTTAGCGAAGATGTCAGCCTTGATCTCAGCGCCGATCGCGAAATCAGCGGTGTTCTCAAAACGGAACTCTCTTACGAACTTCTTGGGAGCAACGCCCGCCTTGTCGAAGTGTCCCTTTTCAGCCTTGGTCACACCGTGACGATGAGCAACGCTCTTCTTGCCGCCCTTGTCTCTGGTGATGACTTTCTCTTTCGCATCTGCGAAACCTACCTGAACTGCGCTGTATCCATCGTTCTCTTCGGTCTTGATCTGAGTAACGACACAGGGACCAGCCTGCAGTACGGTTACGGGAATAAGCTCGCCGTCTTCGTTGAAGATCTGAGTCATTCCGACTTTTGTTGCCAAAATTGCTTTCTTCATGTTTGCCTCCTTTGTTCTACAGCGGATCTTCTTTATAGGAGATCATACTAGTAGAGGTCTGTGTGATTAGTTTATTTGTTCTTCATCTTGATGTCGATATACACGCCTGCAGGCATCTCGAGTCTCTGCAGTGCATCGATGGTCTTGGGTGTCGGTGCAATGATATCGATCAGTCTTTTGTGAGTTCTCTGTTCGAACTGCTCTCTGGAATCCTTGTACTTGTGTACGGCACGCAGGATGGTAACAACTTCCTTCT
>JAFUUM010000207.1 GCA_017477805.1 Lachnospiraceae bacterium | reverse complement strand
GGAAAAGCCTTTGTTGCGGGAATGGCAGGAGAGCGGTTCTGCATTCGAAATTCCGGAGCCGTTGCTGTTGTGGAAGGCGTGGGAGAACACGGGTGCGAATACATGACCGGCGGTACCGTGGTGATCCTCGGGGAGACCGGAAAGAACTTTGCTGCCGGCATGAGCGGTGGTATTGCCTACGTACTGGATGAAAAGAACAGACTGTACAAAAACCTGAACAAACAGCTGGTGAGCATGGAACAGGTGGAACATAAGGATGATCTGGAGAAACTGGAGCATCTGATCCGTGAGCATGTGGAAAATACCGGCTCCGAAAAGGGAAAAGAGATCCTGAAGGACTATGCCAGGTACGCAGGGTATTTCAAGAAGATCATCCCTGCGGACTACAAAGCCATCATGGCCGGGATCGTTAAGTACGAGGAACAGGGAATGGATGCGGAGACCGCAAGGATCGAAGCATTCCGGGAATTCGTAGGAACAGGAGGCAAAGCATAATGGGGAAAACAACAGGCTTTTTGGAATACGAAAGAGTTGACGGACCTGTCCGGAGTGAAGAAGAACGGATCCTGGATTTCCTGGAATTTCACAAACAGCTTCCTTTTGAAAAGCAGAGAGAGCAGGCAGCAAGATGTATGGACTGTGGGATCCCCTTTTGCCAGGCGGGTGCCACGATCGCCGGAATGGCTTCCGGCTGTCCTCTGCACAATCTTGTGCCGGAGGTGAACGACCTGGTTTACCGGGGAAAGATGGAGGAAGCCTATCGCAGGCTTTCCGTGACCCACAGTTTTCCGGAGTTTACCTCCAGAGTCTGTCCGGCACTGTGCGAAGCAGCCTGTACCTGTGGCCTGCATGATGCACCGGTTGCAACAAAGGAAAACGAGAAATCAGTGATCGAGTACGCCTATGCCCACGATCTTGTGAAAGAGATCACTCCGGAAGTGCGCACCGGGAAAAAAGTGGCGGTGATCGGCAGCGGACCTTCCGGACTGGCTACGGCTCAGCTGCTGAACAGAAGGGGTCATGAAGTTACCGTATACGAAAGAAGGGACCGGATCGGAGGGCTCCTTCGGTACGGCATTCCCAACATGAAACTGGACAAGTCCGTGATCGACAGAAGGATCCGGCTCATGGAAGAAGCCGGGGTCCGTTTTGTGGTGAATGCGGATGTGGGAAAAGATATTTTACCCGGGGATCTGGAAAAAGAGTATGACTCCATTGTGCTTGCCTGCGGAGCATCTCATCCCAGAGATTTAAACGTGCCCGGACGGGATGCAAAAGGCATCCGGTTTGCGGTGGACTTTTTGACGGAAGTGACCAAACGGGGCCTTGATAACAACTGGGAAGAACTTCCAAGGGATCTTGCCGAAGGCAAGGATGTGATCGTGATCGGCGGCGGAGATACGGGCAATGACTGCGTTGGGACCTGTATCCGTCTGGGAGCAAAGAGCGTCACCCAGCTGGAGATGATGCCGAAGCCTTCGGAAGAAAGACTGCCTTCCAATCCCTGGCCGGAGTGGCCCAGGGTGTTAAAGACCGATTACGGTCAGGAGGAAGCGATCCGGAAGTTCGGAGAGGACCCCAGAGTATATCAGACCACGGTGAAGGAATTCATCAAAGACAAAAAAGGAAATGTCAAAGAAGCGATCCTTGTAAGCCTGAAACCGCAAAGGGATGAAAAGACCGGCAGAATGAACATGGTCCCTGTGGAAGGATCCGAAAAAAAGGTAAAAGCCGGACTTGTCCTGATCGCGGCAGGGTTTCTTGGAAGCGAGAACTATGTGACGGAAAGCTTTGGCGTTGAGGTGGACGGCCGGACCAATGTAAAGACAGAGGCCGGAAAACATGCCACTTCAAAGCCCGGGATCTACGTAGCGGGGGACATGCACAGAGGACAGTCCCTGGTGGTCCGGGCCATTGCCGAAGGCCGGGAGACCGCGGCGGAAGTGGATCTTGCGTTAATGGGATACAGTAATTTGTAAGGAGAAATGATCAGATGGCGGTGATCAATAAAAATTATTTGAAATTACCCGGAAATTACCTGTTTTCGGATATCGCAAAAAAAGTTAATATGTATAAGAAATCTCACCCCGAGGCGGACATCATCCGGCTCGGGATCGGTGATGTCACGCAGCCTGTCGCACCCGCTGTCATCGAAACCCTTCAGGTTGCAGTGTATGAAATGGGACGGGAAGAGTCCTTCCGGGGTTATGCACCGGATCT
>JAFUUM010000012.1 GCA_017477805.1 Lachnospiraceae bacterium | reverse complement strand
CTGCAGATCGCCGGGCAGAAAGCCCAGTTTTTCTCCGGCTTCTATGGCGGGTCTTGTGAGGATGATCCGGCCCACTTCTTCTTTCTTAAAGGCAGTGATGGCCATGGCCATAGCCAGATACGTTTTTCCCGTACCGGCAGGACCGATACCGAAAGTGATCATATTCTTCCGGATGGAATCCACATAAGACTTCTGTCCAAGGGTCTTGGGTTTCACCGGTTTTCCGGAAACGGTATGGCAGATCAGATCTTTATCGATCTGTTCCATCTCCTTTGTTCTGTCTTCCTGGCCAAGGGTAATGGCATAATTCACATTCTGTTCCTCGATGTCATTTCCCTTTTGGGACAGCCGGACCAACTGATCCAGGATATCGGAGACCCGCTCTGCCTGGGTCTTGTCTCCGATGATCTTCACAAATCCGTCCCGGTCAATGACCTTTACTTCGTATTCTTTTTCAATGCTTTTGATGTAGTGATCGTTTCTGCCAAACAGGTTGCGTTCATGTTCGGCAGGGATCTGTTTACTGATGGTAACTTCTTCCATACAACCTCTTCCGTATAAGGGATAAACGGGATCAGATGATCCTGAAGATCAGCGGCCTTTCCTTGGGCGCGCTCTCGCCGATGGTGTAAGCTTTCACGAATCGCTCTTTGGCAACCTTTGCCTTCTCGGGATCGTTAGCATGGATCACCGCAAGACTCTCTCCTTCTTTTACCTGATCTCCCACTTTTTTCTGTAGTACGATACCGACGGAAAGATCGATATCGCTTTCTTTCGTCTCTCTTCCGCCTCCCAGGATCAGGGAACAGATCCCGATCTCATCGCAGGCGATATGCTGAACGTAACCGGATGCAGGGGAAGGAACCTCAATCTTTAAGGATGCTTCCGGCAGTTTTTCCGGATGATCCGCAAAACTTGCATCTCCACCCTGAGCAGCGATAAACTCTTTGAACTTCGAAAGGGCCTTGCCGTTCTTTACGACATCTTCGCAAAGAGCCTTCGCTTCATCCATATTTTTAGCAACCTTTCCGGCCATCAGCAAAACGGCGGATAAGGTCATAACAAGCTCGGTAAAGTCTTTCGGACCTTTTCCGCAAAGGGTATCAATGGCCTCTTTTACTTCCAGTGCATTTCCTACCGCAAGTCCGAGGGGCTGATCCATATCGGATACAACGGCATGCATCTCTCTGCCCGCGCCGGTTCCGATCTCCGTCATGGCTGTCGCAAGCTTCACGGAATCTTCTTCCGTCTTCATAAACGCACCGCTGCCGGTCTTCACATCGAGAACGATAGCATCCGCTCCCGCCGCCAGTTTTTTACTCATAATGGAGCTGGCGATGAGGGAGATATTGTCCACCGTTGCCGTAACGTCCCGAAGGGCGTAAAGTTTTTTGTCTGCGGGTGCAAGATCTGCGGTCTGACCCATAATGGCAAGACCGATGTTGTTGACGTTATTGATAAAAGTTTCTTCGGAGATATCCGTATGGAAACCCGGGAAACTCTCCAGCTTATCGATGGTGCCACCCGTGTGACCAAGACCTCTGCCGCTCATCTTTGCGACTTTTAAGCCGCATGCAGCCACAATAGGTGTTACCGCAAGGGAAGTCTTATCCCCGACACCACCGGTGGAGTGCTTGTCCACTTTGATACCTGCTATACCGGAAAGGTCCAGATGATCTCCGCTGTCCGCCATGGCAAGGGTAAGATCCAGGGTTTCTTTTTTATTCATCCCCTGAAAATAAATGGCCATGGTCATGGCCGACATCTGATAATCCGGGATCTCTCCCCTGGTATATCCTTCGATCATAAAACGGATCTCTTCCGTGGAAAGAACGCCGCCGTTTCTCTTTTTCATGATCAGGTCATACATTCTCATAATTGCAATTCCTACTTTCAAACTTTATTTATGATAGGGCTCGTTTGCCAGGATCCTGAAGCTCCGATAGATCTGCTCGGAAAGGATCACACGCATGAGCTGATGGGGAAAGGTCATGGCGGAAAAGCTCAAATGGAGCGACGCATTCTTTGTCACTTCGGGACTCAGTCCCAAAGAACCTCCGATGATAAAGCACAGAT
>JAFUUM010000206.1 GCA_017477805.1 Lachnospiraceae bacterium | reverse complement strand
CTCCCGGGGATCCTCTATCTTCAGTTTCGGGAAGAGTCTCCGCATGGTCTCTACCAAATAGGCAGGGCGAAGAGAATCCCCGTCACCGTTCATACAGCTGAAAGACAGATACAGTTTTTCCGAAGGCTTTGTCAGGTTCATGTACAGATAAAGCCTCTGGATGAACATCTTCTGCCTGGGGGAAGGAGCAAATTCGTACTTTTCTCCCGCCACCTTGGTCAGGTACTCCCTGTCGGGGTCGGAAATGATACCGCCGTTTCCGCCTTTTCCGGGGATATTCCCGTCATTGATCCCCAGGAAAAACAACACTTTCACGTTATTTAAGCGGCTTCGTTCCATATCTCCCACCAGAAGCCGGTCAATCCCCCCGGGAAGGACTCCAACCTTCATTTCCGTAAAGCCCGCATCCAAAAGATCGGAAAACTCCTGCAATGACAGGACTTCTTCTCCGAGAAGTTCCCCGATACGGCTTACCATATCGGTGATGTAACCGTAGATCTGGTGATATTCTTTTTCCCTGGCACCGTCACCCTGCTCCGCAAATCGCTCTTCCATGGCAAGGAGCTTTTCTTCGACGTTCGCTTTTTGAATGAACTCCGTGAGCGCAGAGCATGCCGAAGAAGCCGTCTCTCCAAGATTTTGAAGGGGAGAGAGGCTCTCAAAGATGACTTTTCTCGCTTCATAGATCCGAAGAAGATAGGCAGTCACCATCTCTCCGGCATCCTTTTTCATGTCCACAGGAAACTTTGTAGACTCATGGAACCATTTCTTTTTGCCGCGGATCCCCATTCGGATCAGATACTGTTCCAGAAGATCCGCATCTTCCGCAGAAAGTTCCGTCATCCCGCTTCGAAGATAATGGCTTACGGAATCCACCGAAAAATCCCGAAGCATGACGCTGAGGGCGCTTTTGATAAATTCCACAAAGGGATTTAAGCCGATGGCGCCCCGTTTATCCAGGAAGAAGGGGATCTGCAGCTTGGAAAATTCACTGCGGATATGAGGAGCATAGGCCTCTAAGTCTCCGCAGACCACCGCCATATCCCGGTATTCGTAGCCTTCTTTCCGGACAAGGCTTCGAATGGTCCGGGCAGTATGTCTTGTTTCCTGCCGAAGATCCGCAGCCTGAATAAGCCGGATGCCCTCCGGCTCTTTTTCATACGTATTTCTGTTATACCGAAACAGGTTTTTCTCCAAAAAAGCAAGTTCCGGGGAATGTTCAAAACGCCAAACCGGAGGCTTTGTCAGATACACCGCCTCCTCTTCGGAAACCCCCACATGCTCCGCACAGGTCTGGAGCTGCTTCACGGTCTTTTGGGAGAGGGCAAAGAGTTTTTGATCCCCTTCCACCGCATAGGGATTGGTATCACCGTCCAGGATCAGGGAAAAGGTCACCTGGGATGCCATCATCAGAAGCTTTTCGATGACCCGGATCTGGATGGGGGTAAAGCCGGTAAAACCGTCAAAGACAAACTCGGCGCCCCGACACTTCTCGGATTCGGGGATCTTCGCCGCCACCACATCCAATGTTTCCTCTGTGGTGATGTAATGATCCCGGATGTAATCCTGAAAGCCGCCGTACAAAATCTGCAGTT
>JAFUUM010000205.1 GCA_017477805.1 Lachnospiraceae bacterium | reverse complement strand
AGGAACAGGAAGATGACAATGATCCACCAGACGCAGCCCATGTAGGGCAGTTCGTTGGTAAAGCCGAAGGCGCCGGCGGGGCTGCCCCAGTTCAGGAAAAAGTAGGGATAGCGGATCCCTTCTGCAAACTCCCAGCCAAGGACGTATCCGATACCTGCGTAACAGGCATACAAAAGGGGCGGGATGATCACAAGAAGTGCACTCTTTTTGGGAAGACGGATATTGCTTCCTACAACAAAGAAGTCAATGACGGACCCAAGGGGGACCACCACATGGGTCAGGGTGTTCTGGAAATTCCAGGCCTGAGCACCCAGGGTAGGGGCCAGTACAAAAGCAAACACGATGCCCGTCAGCGTAATGGATACCGTTCCGATAAACTTCACCAGATACCACTTGGATGACACCGTCTTTTTTCTCATCAGCAGGCAAAGACCCACAAGGGAGATCACCGCCATCAGCAGATTGGACTGGATCGTGAAATACATGAACACCCTGCTGCCGCCCATAAAGGAACCTCTCCCCGCATAGGCGCTGAGTGCGGTACCCGCTACGGCGGATAAAGCCACCAGGATCTTCAGACAATAACTGATCTTTCGTTGTTTTTCCGATAATGTTCTCATAAAAATACCTCTTGAAGTTTGGTTCGATTGTATGCGATTTGATTGTATCATATTTTTTACAGAATGCAAGAGGTATCAAAAAAAGAAGTTTCCTTCTTACCAAAGGGAACTTCTTCGCATTTAAGCTGTATAAAACTCCTCGCCGGTCTCGAGGCAGATTGCGGCAAGGCGGCCTCCCGGCATGCTGCAGCCGCAATCAATGGCAATATGGTTATTATGCCTGTAGATCCGGCCGGGGTTGGGATTGCCGGCAATGTACTGCGTCGGAGTATGACCGGTGATCACGATCGTATCATCATAATACTTTGTCTCATAATCAGCACGGTCCCAAACCAGATTTTTCAATGAATACTCTTCTATCTTCTTCTCCGGAGCATAGCCGCCAAGTCCCGCGTGGACCAGAAGGTATTTTTGTCCGGCTATCGTCAGTTCCTCATACATGGAAAAATCCATGATAAAGGCTACGACTTCCCGTCTCATTTCGGGACTCAATGCCCGATATTCCTTTAGGGTGCTCGCATTGCCGTTACGCTGCCAGTCCGCAAGATTACCGATGGCCTCGGCATCAATGGCATCCACATTTTCCTCCGTAATGGGTTTATCCAAAAATCTGAAACCATCCAGTGCCATCAATTCATGATTACCCACGATGCAGATCACATTTGGCATTTCCATCAGTTTTAAAAGAGTTTTGATCGGATGCGGTCCCCGGTCCAGAACATCCCCCAAAACATATAACGTATCCTCCTCTTTCAGATCGATCTGGCGCAGGATCTCCAGAAACCGATCATATTCCCCATGAATGTCACTGATCACATAAGTCATCTCTATTTCTTCCCCAATTCCTTATTGAACCTCTCATTATTCTCCACCAGTTCCCGAAATGATGCCGGCGTATAGTTGTTGATCATGCAGCCTGCATTCAGTGCGTGTTCTCTGGTTCTCATGAATTCAGCTGTCGCATCCACGTGGGCATGGATATGCCCGTAGATATGCCATGTTCCATGATAAAATCCGTTCCACTCGGCTATGGGGAAATGGCACAGGCAGATGTGGGTGTTTCCGTCCTGAACATGCATCATCTTCTCAACCCCCTCGAAATAATGCATTGCCTTCGGATTCTCTAAAAGTGGCCCGTCATGATTGCCCTGGATCAGGATCTTGTGCCCCCGCAGTTTTTGTAAGTACCACTCCGCCGGCTTCTCGTTCCGATAGCAGAAATCTCCGAGAATATATACCGTATCATCTGAGCATAGTTTCTCGTTCCATCTGCGCATTATTTCTGTATCATTTTCTTCGATTGATGAAAACGGTCTTCCATCAAATCCAAGTACATTTTTGTGTCCAATGTGTAAATCTGAAATATAATAATTCAATCTTT
>JAFUUM010000204.1 GCA_017477805.1 Lachnospiraceae bacterium | reverse complement strand
GCAGACAAGGTTCACCAGGGTGGATTTTCCCGCACCGGTCTCTCCCACGATGGCCACGCTGGAGCCCTTGGGCACTTTCAGGTCAAAGTGTTCCAAAACAAATTCGTCGCCGTCGGGGTACTTAAAGGAAACATCCTTGAATTCAATATCTCCGTTTAGCTCTTCCCAGTTTTCTTTCTTAGGCTCAAAGGTGTCACCGTACTTTTCGATGACTTCCGGGGTATCCGCAACGTCGGACTCCGTTTTTAAGAGGTTATTGAAGCGCTCGATGTTTACCTGAATGGAGATCAGACCGGTGATGGTGTTGATGATGGTCTGGATGGGATCCATGATACCCAGGGCGTAACTCATAAAGACGGAGAGGGTACCGATCATCATGATGCCTTCCATGGTCAGGTAGCCGCCACGCCAGAGTACCATGGCAAGAGCGATGGACCCCATGAATGTCACCGTGGAATTAAAGAGAGCGGAATGATGAGCGGTACGTACCGACTCTCTGCGCATCTCTTCCGTATCCTTTTCAAACTCCCTCTGCATACGTTCTTCAGCAGCCAGGGTCTTGATGGACCGGACACCGGTGATACCTTCATTAAAATCGCCCGTGATTTTAGAATTCAGTTCTCTTACATGTCGATTTAATACCGTAAGCTTCTTCTGGAACAGGATGATGATCACCACCGCCACCGGCACCAGGATCATGATCAACAGTGCCAGCTTTACGTTGGTCAGGAACATGACCACGATGACGCTGACCAGATAAGCCAAGTTCCAGACAAAGTCCATCATGTACCAGCTCACCATTTCACCGATCTTTCCGGTATCACTCATGACTCTGGCGTGAATATAACCTACGTTATTTTGGTTAAAGTAGGAAAAGGACAGAGTCTGCAAGTGGTTGAAGGCAGCGTTTCGAAGGTCTCTGTTCACCCACAGTTCCAGCCTGCTGCAGAGAAAGAGTGTCAGGTAGTCGATGGCCACTTTTCCAATGAGCAGAAGCACATACAAAACGATAACATAACCGAGAGTATCTAAAGTCTTGTAGGCTATATTGTGATTTAATACGTATTTGTTAAACAGCGGATAAATGGAATCGATGGCACTGCTGAGGGTTCCCAGCAGGATCATGGCAACGATCCGCAGTCCGTATTTTTTCAAAAAAGGAAGGAGTGCCGGAACCCCGAAGAAGGGCAATGACACTTTTTCCTGTTTCTTTTCGTCTTCCATGAAAAATTTCTCCTGTTATTCCTGTTTAGCTCGCTTCTGCCGGTTGCTGCAGATCAAAGATCTTTCGGTACAACCCTTTCTTTGCAAGGAGCTCATCATGGGTTCCCTGCTCCACGATCTTACCGTGATCAAGGACAATGATCTTATCCGCATGCATCAGCGTAGAGATCCTGTGGGCGATAAGGATCGTCGTCGTATCCTTGGACTCTTCTTCCAGAGCCTTTCGGATCCTGGCATCCGTCTCCGCATCCACGGCGGATAAGGAGTCGTCAAAGACCATGATGGGAGGCTTTCGAAGGAGCATCTGGGCGATGGCCGTCCTCTGTTTCTGACCTCCGGAGAGGGTCACACCTCTCTCACCAACGTAGGTCTCATATCCTTTGGTAAACTTTCCAACGGTCTCATCCAGGGCTGCAACCCTAGCCGCATCCCGGACTCTCTGCATTTCGATCTCTTCACTGGTGATGGCGATGTTTTCCGCCAGGGTACCGGAGAACAGATAGGGCTCCTGCAGTACGATACCGATGTTCTTTCTAAGGTATTCCCGTTTGATCTTCCGAATGTCCACGCCGTCGATGGAAATACTTCCCCGGGTGGGATCTTCCGGATCCAGTTCCAGAAGGCGGTCCAGCAGGTGCATCAGCGTAGATTTACCGGAGCCGGTACCTCCGAGGATACCCACGGTGGATCCGGCAGGAATGGTAAAGCTCACGTCTGTCAGGACGGGTACCGCTTCTTTCTCGGGCTTTTCTTCTTTCTTCGAAACCGCATAGGCAAAGGAAACATGGTCAAAGACGATATCACCGCCCATATTGACGGCATCCGTTACGTCTTCTCCATCCTGCTCCTCTTCGGAGTTCATGATGTAGCTGATACGTTCAATGGAGATCCCGGCCTTACTCATCTCCGAGATCACGCGGCCCAGCGCACGCACCGGCCAGGTCAGCATGGCATTGTAGGAAATAAAGGCGATGTATTCACCCGCCGTCAGTTGCCCGTTCACGCAGAGCACCGCTCCGAAGGAAACGATGAGGAGCACCTGCAGGCCGCTGACAAGGTCACCGGAGGACCAGAAGAAAGCAAGGAGCTGCATCAGATGCACCCAGGTGTTCATATACTCTTCATTTGCTTTTGCAAAACGTTCCCGCTCATAACGCTCTTTTCCGAAGGCTCGTACCACACGGACGCCTGTCAGGTTTTCCTGCACCATGGCAGAAAGCCTTCCCTCCATGTCATCCACAACCTGGAAGGACTTTCCGATCTTTCTGTGGAACACAAAGGAATAGGAAATGATCACCGGCACCAGGGCGATGGCCACCAACGTTAACTTCACATTGATCTGCAGCATGAACAGAATGGACATGGTGATGAGGATCACAACACGCACCAGGTTTGTCAGCTGCTCTGCAAGGAAGCGGCGGACCGTGTCCACATCGGAGGTACATCTCTGGATGATATCACCGGTCTGGTTGTCGTTATGCCACTGCAGGGGCAGGTGGATGATATGATCGTATAAGGTATCTCTCATCCTCCGCACCAGTTTTTCCTGACCTTTGGAGTTCATCAGCCGGAAGAAATACCGGCAGATCACGGCCAGCGCCGCCACCATGATGACCACCAGGGCGATCACCGGCAGATGGGTCTTAAAATATCCGGCTCCTCCGGGCAGGGTATCGATCCATGCAAGGACAAAGCCAGGCAGGGAACTCTCCTCGTCGCCGATAACAGAGTCCACGGTAAATGCGATGATCCTGGGATTGATCAGATCCAGCATGGAAACCATAAAGGAAAACAGCACGCTGGCAAGAAAGAACCGCTTACTGCCCCGCAGATAAAAGAACAGTAACTGGCTGTGTTTTTCGAATCTTTTCTTTTTCATAACTTTCCTCTTGATGTCTCTCACTCATGACATGAAAAACCGCCTGTTCAAAGAAAGAGCAGGCGGTTATTAGTATGACATAATTCAGGCTCTTTTGTCACGCCTCGATCAGGAATTCGTAAAACTCTCCGGGATTTAGGATCACATCTCCCACCAGCTCCGACATGGGCGCAAGATCATACCGGAACTCCCGCTTTGTCAGGGGGATCTCATGCTTTCCGTCGGGATACCAGGGCTCGGCAAACTGCCGTACCACTTTGGCTTGTTCTGCCTGCACATGAAGGGTCACGTGAACAGGGTGGGCCTGCGGTGTCACATGAGCATAAAGGATCACGGCTCCGTTGTCATAATGGAACACGGAGACATTTCTTCCGGTAACGTAGAAATTACCGTAATGGAATACGGGTTTTATCGCATCTAATGCCCACTCCGGCATCTTTGCAAGATCCGAAGGGTTCTCGGGAATGTTCAAAAGATACATTTGTCCTTTCCCGTAGGTATCCTTTAAGAACAATGTTGTATGGTACTCTCCCGCACCTCCGTTTAAGAGGGACCAGGACAGATTGTTGGAGTGCTGGATATCTGCAAAGAGTACTGCGGGTACATCTTCAAGGTAGCCTGCGGGATCGTCGGTCTTGTAATACCTGGTCACCTGCAGTTTTCTGCCGGTCAGATAGGAACTGCTGAGTTCTCTCCATTCATTTTCCGGAGCCTTCTGCAGAAATCCGGGAGTAACAAAGACCTTTCCGCCCTTTACAAGGAACGCTTTCAGCTTTGTAAAGATCTCCGGATCATACAGGGAACTGGCGGTAATGAGGACACTGCCTTCCTCCGGGAATACGGGGGTAGGATAAAGGGCAAAGCCCTGCATGCCAAGGAAGTCCTCCACATGGTTTTCTCCATCGGATGCATAGGGAATGTAGGCCGGAATTCCCACCGGTTTTCCGGTAAGATCCAGCATCCGGTCGATGCGGGCAAACTGCAGGCCAAGGGGTGTTACCAGCTTATTCTCAAAAAGGTCAGTCCACTGGAATAAGGTGATCTCCTCCGGTTTTGCAAAAGCGGAAAGATATCCCTGTTCCAGATAGTCATC
>JAFUUM010000203.1 GCA_017477805.1 Lachnospiraceae bacterium | reverse complement strand
TCAAGGCGCTTTGCGGTCTTACCCGTTTCATCAGCAACGTCAATATTCCAAATTCCGCATTACAGATCCCGAACCTGCCTGCAGATGCGGTTGTGGAGACCAATGCTGTCTTTTCCAGAGACTGTATCCGTCCTGTATACGCCGGAGCGATCCCGGAAAAAGTGAAAGCACTGATCATGCCCCATGTGGAAAACCATGAAAGGATCTACAAGGCAGCAAATACCTTTGACAGAAGCCTGGTATATGAAGCCTTTGAAAAGGATCCGCAGTTTATCGGAAAATCCTGCAGTAAAGAGGACATCCGCAAACTGGTGGATGATATGATCGAAAATACAAAGGCTTATCTGCCTGCCGGCTGGTAAAACAAAGGAAGTTCTTTAAGTAAATTAGTTCTTTACAATTTACTTTTTGTTCGTTAAAATACGTACAGTAAAGGCTATGAAGAGAAGAAGTACCTGAATGGATACCTACAGAAAGCAGCCGGTTGATGAGAGGCGCAGGGAATACTCCAGGGAAATACATCTCGGAGCTGTGCTCCGAATGACTTTTGTTTAGTAGGCTGCATCGGGTCTTCCGCACGTTATCGCGGAAGGGTTTCGCTTTTGGCTGAACCTACTGAGGCCGGTGATGTGAGTCATCGGTGAAAAAGGGTGGTAACACGAGATTTATCCCGTCCCTGGCAATGACAATTGCCGGGGACGTTTTTTATTCCCGAAACGAACACCCGGCACGTATTTAGAAAAGGAGTAAGAAAATGGGTATTTACGAAGAACTGAAAGAGCGGGGACTCCTCGCTCAGGTAACGGACGAAAACGAGATCCGTACCATGATCAACAGCGGAAAAGCAACATTTTATATTGGTTTTGACTGTACCGCTGACTCTCTGACCGCAGGCCATTTTATGGCGCTAACCTTAATGAAGCGTCTGCAGATGGCAGGAAACAAGCCCATCGCCCTCATCGGCGGAGGTACCACCATGATCGGTGACCCTTCCGGCAGAACCGATATGAGAAAGATGCTGACCAGAGAAGACATCGATCATAATGCTGCCTGCTTCAAAAAGCAGATGGAGCGTTTCATCGATTTTTCCGACGGAAAGGCCATGATGGTCAACAATGCGGACTGGCTGATGAACCTTAACTACATCGAACTGCTGCGCGAAGTGGGCGCCTGCTTCTCTGTTAACAACATGCTGAGAGCAGAGTGCTATAAGCAGAGAATGGAAAAGGGGCTTAGCTTCCTGGAATTTAACTACATGATCATGCAGTCCTACGACTTCTATTACATGTTCCAGAAGTACGGCTGTAACATGGAGTTCGGCGGAGATGACCAGTGGAGCAACATGCTGGGCGGTACGGAACTGATCCGCAGAAAGCTTGGTAAGGATGCTCACGCCATGACTATCACCCTTCTTACCGATTCTCAGGGTAAGAAGATGGGTAAGACCGCAGGAAACGCTGTATGGCTGGATCCCAACAAGACTTCCCCTTACGAGTTCTTCCAGTACTGGAGAAACGTGGATGATGCAGACGTCCTTAAGTGCATCCGTATGCTGACCTTCCTGCCCATGGAGCAGATCCGTGAGATGGACAGCTGGGAAGGCAGCCAGCTTAACAAGGCAAAAGAGATCCTGGCGTATGAGCTGACGGAGATGGTACATGGTAAAGAAGAAGCTGATAAGGCTATGGAAGCAGCCAAGGGACTCTTCGGCGGCGGCGACCTTACCAATATTCCCGAAGCATTCGTGACTGAGGATCAGCTTCGCGACGGTAAGATCGATCTCATCGGCGTTCTTGTTGCCGCAGGCCTTGTAAACGGTCGAGGTGAAGGCAGACGTGCCATCGAGCAGGGCGGCGTTACCGTAAATGACGAGAAGATCACGGACATCCATAAAGAGTACACACCCGAGGAATTATCCGGTGACGGTCTCCTTGTGAGAAAAGGTAAGAAGAATTTCAAGAAGGTTACCTTTAAGAATTGATAGAAATCGAAAATATTGATAAAATGTTGCTGTCTGTACCTTTGCGTGCAGGCAGTATCATTTTATGGAGAATGAATAATGGATAAGATCGCGGTTTTAATACCCTGTTACAATGAAGCGGTGACCATCAAAAAAGTGGTGGAGGATGCAAAGAAGTTCATCCCCGAAGCCGTTATTTACGTATATGATAATAATTCCACAGACGATACGGCTAAGATCGCTGCGGAGGCAGGAGCCATCGTACGTCATGAATATAAACAGGGAAAGGGTAATGTCCTTCGAAGCATGTTCCGTGATATTGATGCGGAATGCTATGTGCTGACGGACGGAGATGACACCTATCCACTGGATTCCGCACCGGAGATGATCAAGGCTGTTCTTGAGAGAAATGCGGATATGGTAGTGGGAGACAGACTTTCCTCAACCTACTTTACGGAGAACAAGCGTCCCTTCCATAACTTTGGTAATTCGCTGGTACGCTGGAGCATCAACCGTCTGTTCAAATCCGATGTGAAAGATATCATGACGGGCTTTCGTGCCTTCAGCTATGATTTCGTAAAGACCTTCCCTATTCTTTCCACCGGTTTTGAGATCGAAACGGAGATGACCATCCATGCGGTGAATAACAACATGACCATGGAGAATGTCATCATTGAATATCGTGACAGACCTGAGGGGAGTGTTTCCAAACTGAATACCTATTCCGACGGATTTAAGGTACTGCGGACCATCATGCGGCTGTTCCGGAATTATCAGCCTTTCAAGTTCTTTTCCCTGGTGAGCCTGATCCTGACAGTGATCTCAGTAGCGTTCTTTATCCCGGTATTTGCGTCTTATCTGGAAACGGGACTTGTTGACAAGTTCCCGACCCTGATCGTGTGCGGGTTTGTTTTCCTTTCGGCGTTGATGAGTTTCTTTGTGGGTATGATCCTGTCGAACATCGCCAATAAGAACCGCAGAGATTTTGAATTTCAATTAAACCTGATCGAGATCATCAGACATGGAAAATGAAAACAGAGTACCCGGCATCAATGGGATGGCGCTGAAATATATCGCGATGATATGCATGTTCATCGATCATTTCGGCGCCACCGTTATGTTGGAATACCTTCGAAGAGACTATGCTTACTTTGATGCCGGAAGAGTTTGGTATTCCACTCAAACATCAATTATTTACTGGTCTTGTAGAACAATCGGCCGTATCGCCTTTCCCATCTTTTGTTTTATGATGGTGGAAGGGTATGTGCACACAAGGAATTTTTGGAAATATGTTTTACGGATCCTGATCTTTTCCGTTGTTTCCGAGATCCCTTTTGATATGGCCTTTAACTATTCTCTGCTGGAATTTACGTCTCAGAATGTTGGCTTTACGTTTCTTATCAGCCTTTTGACCATCCGGGCTTATCATATGATCCTGTATCATACGAAGTTCAATTCCTTTATCCGGATGAACTTAAGCCTTCTTGCGCTGGCGGCGGGGATCGTGGTTGCCTATTTCTTCAAAGCGGATTATGGTGCTTTCGGAGTGTTCTGCGTGCTGATGCTGTATCTCTTCCGGACAAGAAAGAAGATGCAGTTCGGAGCCGGCATGGTATCCTTTGCCGTTTCCTATTTCCCCTCGGAATTACCGGCACTCCTTGCTTTTATCCCGCTGTGGTTTTATAACGGCGAAAAAGGAAAGGGCTGGAGATACACATTTTATGTGTTCTATCCACTGCATATCCTGATCCTTGCCATCATCCGGAACAGTATTTTCGGTATGTGGTAGGCACGCTCTGCGTGCCTTTTAGTCCGAACGTAGTAACGTTCGGTGTCGCCGGCATACGCCGGAACGACGGTGGTAAAATAGCAAGATTTCGCAAGTAATTCTTTATATTTTGTATTGTCACCGGCAACGCTCGGGACTATAGTAGGTTTGTTACAAAAACAGTGCAGACTGCAAAAAAGGAGAAGATTATGAAATTATTCATCGATACCGCTAATGTGGAAGACATCAGAAAAGCAAATGACATGGGCGTGATCTGTGGCGTTACCACAAACCCCTCCCTGATCGCTAAAGAAGGAAGAGACTTTGCTGAAGTTATCAAAGAGATCACTTCCATCGTAGACGGTCCTATCAGCGGCGAAGTTAAGGCTACTACCGTTGATGCGGAAGGTATGATCAAAGAAGGCCGTGAGATCGCAAAGATCCACAAGAACATGGTCGTTAAGATCCCCATGACCGTTGAAGGTTTAAAGGCTGTTAAGGTTCTGAGCGCTGAAGGCATCAAGACCAACGTTACTCTGATCTTCACTGCAAACCAGGCTCTGCTTGCTGCAAGAGCAGGTGCAACCTATGTTTCTCCCTTCCTTGGAAGACTGGATGACATCAGCACCACCGGTGTTGCTCTGATCGAAGATATCGTTACCATTTTCCAGAACTATGGTCTTGAGACCGAGATCATCGCAGCCAGCATCCGTAACCCCATTCATGTTACCGACTGCGCTCTGGCAGGTGCCGATATCGCCACCATCCCTTACAGCGTTATCGAGCAGATGACCAAGCACCCCCTGACCGATCAGGGTATTGCTAAGTTCCAGGCTGATTACAAGGCAGTATTCGGCGAATAATCGAGCGTTTACTTGTTTCGAGGCTTCGTGATATAATAAATCGGTGTCGGCGTTCATGCCGGCACCGCATAAGGGCTATTAGCTCAGCTGGGAGAGCGCCAGGTTCGCAATCTGGAGGTCAGGGGTTCGATCCCCCTATGGTCCATGCTTATAGCGGAGGTTGATTCCTCCGCTTTTTTAAAAGTATTTGTACGGAGGTTTTATGAAACAGGAGACCGTAAAGCGTATCGACAGAAAACTGGTAAAGGCGGGAGCGATCCTTGATATCTATGATGACACCATGCTGCTGCCGGACGGCAAGATCGAGCATTGGGATTTTGTCAGTCACAGAAAGGGCGCAGCTGCAGTGGTTGCCGTGATGGATGACGGAAAGATCCTGATGATCAGACAATACAGACCGGCTCTGAACAGGGAGACAATTGAACTTCCTGCAGGCTGCAGGGACAATAAAGACGAACCCACAAGCATCTGTGCAGCCAGGGAACTGACGGAAGAAACGGGATATGTTGCGGGACATATGGAACAGCTCCTTTCCCTGAAATCCACCGTGGCATTTTGCGATGAACTCATCGATGTGTATCTGGCTACGGACTTAAAGCCTGGTACACAGCATCTGGATGAAGCAGAGACAATCGAACTGGAACCCTATGAACTTGGCGATCTTTTAAAGATGATCTATTCCGGAAAGATTCAGGACAGCAAGACTGTTGCCGGAATTTTGGCATATGCGTGTAAAAAGGGAGATCTTCAGTAATTGACGTTTTTTCATTTTGGAGGTGCCGGATGAAAAGGAATACGCATGATGTATTACAGGATCTCAGAGACGGAAGGATCAGTCTGGAGGAAGCGGAACAGTATTTCCGCAGACAGCCTTTCGAAGAAATGGGCATCGCAAAGATCGATACCCACAGACAGCTGCGTTCCGGATTTCCGGAAGTGATCTTTTGCAGCGGGAAAGCAGATGAACACCTGCTTGAGGTATTTGGGTTCATCTACGAGCAGAATGGGGAAGTCCTTGGTACAAGAGCCTCAAAAGCACAATATGAGATGATCGCCGAAGTATATCCCGAAGCGGTCTATGATGAGGTTTCCCATATCATTCACATCGGAGGCAGTCAGAAGAAGCAGGAAGGACTTATTGCGGTCTGTACTGCCGGTACTGCGGATATTGCCGTGGCGGAAGAGGCTGCACAGACCGCTGAGTACTTCGGCAGCAAAGTGGAACGTATCTACGATGTTGGCGTCAGTGGGATCCACAGGCTTTTTGCCCGTCTGGAGACCATTCAGAAAGCTAATTGTTGTATTGCCATTGCCGGGATGGAAGGCGCTCTCGGCAGTGTGATCGGAGGGCTGGTGGATAAACCGGTGATCGCGGTTCCGACCTCCGTTGGTTACGGTGCAAATCTAAAGGGGATTTCTGCGTTACTGACCATGATCAATTCTTGTGCAAACGGGATCGCTGTCGTCAATATCGATAACGGCTACGGAGCCGGTTATATGGCGACTCAGATCAACCGTCTTGCGGTGCGAGGAGGCGTAAATGGCTGAAAAATCCCTTTATCTTGAGTGTGCATCCGGTATCAGCGGTGATATGTTCGTCGGTGCCTTGCTTGGTCTTGGTGCGGATGCCGGGAAATTGGAGGCGGCATTAAACTCCATGAAGGTGAACTGCGCATCCGTTCAGATCAGCCGCGTGAAGCGAAATGATCTGGATGCGGTGGATTTTGATGTGATCCTGGACAAGGAACATGACGGACATGATCACGATATGGAGTATTTGTACGGACATCTTCATAAGACGGAGCATGGAGACCATCATGAGGATCACCATTACCATGATGAACATGAACATCATCATGAACATCATCATGAAAACGGCCATACCCATGAACACGGGGAGAGACATCTTTCCGAAGTAAATGCCATCATTGATACCGCTGATATCACCGAGGGTGCAAGAGTGTTAGCAAAGCGGATCTTTGAGATCCTTGCGGATGCAGAAGGCCGGGTACACGGAGTTCCCGCGGATCAGGTTCATTTCCATGAGGTTGGAGCGGTGGATTCCATTATGGATGTGGTGGCCGCTGCGGTCTGCTTTGATGATCTTGGGGTAAAAAAAGTCTATGTGGAAAGCCTTCGTGAAGGGCGCGGAACGGTAAGGTCCCGTCATGGGATCCTTCCCATACCGGTTCCTGCGGTATCTGCCATTTTGGAGGATTATGCGCTTCCCATGCAGTTTTTGAATGCAGAAGGCGAGTTTATCACTCCCACAGGTGCAGCCATA
>JAFUUM010000202.1 GCA_017477805.1 Lachnospiraceae bacterium | reverse complement strand
AGTTCGGGAAGTGGCAGCCCAGGTGGAATTATCGGAAGATCTCCTGGAACGCTACCCGGCCCAGTTATCCGGCGGCCAGAGGCAGCGTGTGGGCATCGGCTGCGCGCTGATGCAGTCTCCGAAACTGATCCTGGCGGATGAACCGGTATCAGCTCTGGATGTGACCATTCAGGCCCAGATCCTGCGGCTCCTGCGGGAATTGCATGATAAACTGGGGCTCTCTATTTTGTTTATCTCCCACGATCTTCGTGTGGTCTATCAGATCTGCGAACATGTGATGATCATGAAGGAAGGAAAAGTGGTAGAATATGGTAAGACGGACGAGGTGTACAGAGATCCTCATCACGACTATACAAAGAGTCTATTGAAGGCCGCCGGCATAAGGTGACCTGAGTAGTATCCGGGGAAATCTGCTTAGGGGTAAACGCAAATACAGGAGGGAAACCATGACGTATCAGGAAATGCTTGGAAAAGCGAAGGAAATGTTTGAAGGCAAGTGTAATGCTTGTCCGGTCTGTAACGGAAAAGCCTGCGGAAACAGGATCCCGGGGCCCGGTTCCAAGGGGCTTGGAGATACCGCCATCCGTAATTTCGATGCGTGGCAGAAGATCCGTGTGAACATGGACACCATCTGCGAGAGCGGACCTGTGGATACTTCCCTGTCCCTCTTTGGCAAGACCTTTAAGTATCCTTTCTTTGCGGGTCCCGTGGGCGCGGTAGCTTTGCACTACGGTTCCCAGTATCAGGATGATACCTATAACGATATCCTTGTGAGCGCCTGCGCTGAGGCCGGCATTGCAGCATTTACCGGTGACGGCACCAACCCCAAGGTGGTGGAAGCAGCGGCGGAAGCCTTGAAAGCAGCCGGCGGTATGGGCGTACCAACCATCAAACCCTGGGACAAAGCCACCATTCAGACGAAGATGGATCTTGTGCTTCCCGCAAAGCCCTTTGCGGTGGCCATGGATATTGATGCAGCCGGTCTTCCCTTCTTAAAGAACCTGGATCCCCCCGCTGGCAGCAAGACCGTAGCGGAATTAATGGAGATCATCTCCGCTGTGGATGCACCCTTTATCTTAAAGGGCATCATGACCGTAAAAGGCGCACTGAAAGCAAAAGAAGCCGGAGCTTCCGCCATCGTTGTTTCCAATCACGGCGGCCGTGTTCTGGATCAGTGCCCTGCTACGGCGGAAGTGCTCACCGAGATCGCGGAGGCCGTGGGCGGTTCCATGAAGATCTTTGTGGACGGCGGTATCCGTACGGGTACGGATGTGTTTAAGGCACTGGCCCTGGGCGCAGATGCGGTGATCATCGCAAGACCTTATGTATCCGCTGTTTACGGCGGCGGTGCAGAGGGCGTGAAACTCCTGACGGAAAAACTGGGAGCGGAACTGGAAGATACCTGTGCGATGTGCGGTGTTCACTCCCTTTCCGAGATCACCCGGGATATGGTCCGGATCTGATCCAAAAAGGCGGGAATTTCCGCGGATTCATTGACACCCCGCATGAAAAACGGGTATTATGTAATGTAGAGGATTTTTAAAAACTCACGACGAGGAGGATAGCATGAAAAAGTTTAAAGGAATAATGAAAGCAGCGATCGCACTTGTCCTGGCAGGAAGCATGATGTTTACGGGTTCCTTTACCGTACAGGCAAGACAGTATTGTGACGGTGATACCCCTGAAGATATTGATAACTCCGTAGTAGGAGCCGATGGAGTGAGGATCCACCCCTCCATCCGGACAACGTTCCTGACCCCTGAGATCGGAACCCTTTGCCCTATCACCCCT
>JAFUUM010000201.1 GCA_017477805.1 Lachnospiraceae bacterium | reverse complement strand
GCTTCTCCCAAATGGTTCATGGGGTACTCCGATAACACCAATTTTACCTTTCTTTCCGCGATCCTTGCGGATACCGCATCCATTTACGGCCCCTGTGCTCCTTCCTTTGGCATGGAACCCTGGGATCCTTCCCTGCAGGATGCTCTGGATCTCCTTACCGGAAAGAAGCTTACCTTCCGCTCCTATCCCAGGTGGGAACTTGAGAGCCTGCGGGATGAGGAGCATCCGCTGGTGCCCTACAATTTGACGGAAGAAACCCGTGTGCGGGCGTATGCGCCGGTTTCGGAAGATGCTTTGGATCCTAATAAGAAATGCTACGGAAGATCCGGAGGTTTTCTGCAGGAAACGGAAGATCCCGTCTCCGTCAGTGGCCGCCTTATCGGTGGCTGCATGGACTGTCTGGTGAACTTAAGCGGTACGAAATACGATAAGGTATCGGAATTTGCAGAAAAATATAAAGAAGACGGGCTGATCTGGTTTATGGAGAGCTGCGAGCTCAATAACATGAGCATTCGCCGCAGCCTGTGGAACTTCAAGGAAGCCGGATGGTTTAAGCACGTGAATGCGTTTCTCATCGGCAGACCTGCCACCTTTTTCGGAGAAACGCTGATGGGCCTGGATCAATATCGTGCGGTGCTGGATATCCTGGCAGACTTCGGGGTTCCCGTGATCATGGACTGCGATTTTGGTCATCTCCCCCCTTCCATTCCGCTTATCTGTGGAGCCTGCGCCAATGTGACGTTTGCGGAGCACGGGATCACGGTGGAACATATACTGAAATAAGACATAGTGAATTATTCTCACGTTAATTGGTCAAACAATCGTGCTCTTTTCTGATATAATGTAATTACGCTTATATCAGTAAAGGAGTAAACGTCATGAGAAGAAAGATCACTCCATTCTTTGCACTTGTTTTGGCAGGTTGTCTTCTCTCCGCCTGCGGAAATAAACCAGAACCGGTACCCGAGCCGGAACCTGAGCCGGTCATTGATGAGTACGCACCGGTCTCCATCCAGGCTGCCACGTCAGCCCAGGTGGTAAAGACCATCTCGCTGGAGATCAACCCAAGCTTTACCATGGGGCTTGATTCCGAAAACAAGGTGATTGAACTGACCGCAGAAAATATGGATGCTTTTGTCGTACTGGATGCCTTGGGAAACTATTTTCCCGAGTCCACAGACGGCGTGGAATTAAAATATGTGATGCGGGATGTAGCCCTTGCAACTGCCAGGTCCGATCTGGATATCCAAGATTACTCCATGAATGTGCATGTGGATGGGGATGTTCCCGAGACCGTGGTACAGGAAGCCTGCCGGGAAGCAGCTGCGGAAGTTTATGAAGATCAGAATATCGAGGTGTCCTGTCGCTGTACCGACATGAACATCGATTTTGTTTGCAATCAGGACACCATCGACTCCATCCGGGATCTGCCCTGCACCCTGTGCGGAGGCACCGGCTCTTGCAGTTGCAGTCACTGTGGCGGTACCGGAGTGATCATCACCACCAGAACCCATCAGGAAGAAGTCCGAAACGATTATGTATGTCCCGTCTGCGGCGGAAAAGGCTGGGTGGATGACGGCATGCACGGTGGACAGACTGCAGTCTGCGGAAACTGTGGTGGCGGTTCTCAGCCTGCCAGTGCCGACTTCCGGGAACTGGCCTACGACATTGTGGATGTTACGGAAGAATTCGAAGATCCCTGTCCCGCATGTGGCGGAACCGGCAGTACTCCCTGTACGGGCTGTAATGGAACCGGAATCCTTGTTGCTCCGTAAGAAACATGACCCATTAAATGACCCAATAATTAGACCAAAAATACAACCAGCACCTGCAGTTTCTGCGGGTGCTGGTTTTGTTTCCGATCTTATTCCGAGTTTTTCCGGTCAACCGTGCCTATTTCACCTGCGAAATAATATCCTTCATCTCTTTCGCGGAAAGCCCGGTTCCATCTTCCGCCAGATCATAAGCTCCGATGGAATAAGAGAATTCACCGTCACTCCAGGTCGCAAGAGAAACGTTCCCTGCATTTCCTTTCAGGCGAACTTCCCTGCCATCGATCTCTTCGGTCTTATCTTCTTCATACAGGTTGTAATCCCCATCGATACTCTCCTGGGTTCTGGCTTTCCGGATGACAACGTAATGGTTCTCATCCTTCCGGTAATGGATCTGGATCATTTCGGATGCTTTCATAACGGAAAAGGTTACACCGTTATACTCTCCGATGGTCTCCGGTGCATCCATGCCAAAGCCGATGGCATCGCAGGCATCCTGCAGGGTGTCATAATCCACAAAGGGATTTGCAATACCAACCTGGGGTTCCACGCTTTCTTTTGCATCTCCGCAGGCGGTGATCCGCATCACGGCTGCTATTCCAACTAATACGATCAGAAGTGATCTGCATAATTTACTCATTGTTTTTTCCTCCAACCTTTCATTTCTTTTTGGCTGTTCTAACATATAGACAACTCAAGGGAGGAAAATGTTGCACTGAGTTTCAAAAAATTAGATAAAATAACTCTGCACAGAGTAAAACATACCGGAAATGCAGTCAGGAAAAGGAAAAAATGGGTTTCCTACCTATATCCACGAAACTGCCCTTCTTTATGACAAGACCTTTGCTAAAACATATTCGGGATATCTTTGATGATACCAAAGCATTCCCGCAGCATATTATTGGGCAGGTACCAGGGAACCGTGTAGGCAGCAATACCGCAGACTTCCGTTTCCACACCTGCCAGTTTTTTTGTCAGCCGCACGCCCCGAAACACATGAAAGTTATTGGTGACGATACCGATCCGGAGTTTTTCTCCATCGCCCGCTCCTGCTTCCCTGATCAGGTTCAGGGAATTGGCGATATTCTCCGAAGTATCCACGGAAGTTGTTTCCGCAAGGATCCGATTCTCAGGGATCCCCTTCTCCATTAAGTACTTCTTTCCGCCCTCGCCTTCGCTGACGATCTCGTTATCCCCTTTTCCTCCGGACACAATGCAGATCGCATCCGGATTCTCCGTCAGATATTCATATGCTGCATCCAGGCGGTACTGAAAGATGATACTGGGTCCATAGGATCGCATCTGGGCTCCCAGCACGATCACATAATCCAGATCCTTTTCTCCTTTGTCCCCAAAATGACTCATCATGGCACCGATACAGATCAACATCGTCGCCACTGCAAACGCGATCAGTCCGTAACAGGTTCTTCGAATAGATACCGGCACGTTCCCCCACCGGCCTTTTCCCGCGAGATAAAAGCACGCGCAGAAAAATACGGTTCCCGCGATCCAGATCACAAAAGAAAAAGTGCCGCTCCCCACACGGTAAATGCTGACCGCATAGATCCCGCAGGCAAGCGCCAGCGCCAGAAAAATACCACGAATCATATGTTCCATAAAATCGGACCATTCCTTCCTAATTATCAAAAAACTCTTAGTCATTCTACCAAGTTCAGGCAAGTACCGTCCATCCCCGTTTTTTATACTTTTTTAATTGCTTACATGGGATTGATATGATATTCTCTATTTGGTTTTGCAAAATTAGATTGCATATAACCTTTTGTTTTGAGGAATGAATTATGAAAAAAAATATCCGAAGAAAACTATGGATCCTGATCTGCAGCATTCTGATCCTGCTGATCCTGATCGGAGATCTTATCGCAGGCAATTCCCTGGTGACCTTTGCCATCGCCAGAAAACAGAGCGTCAATATGGAAGTTGTTCCCGAGCCCGTTACCAAAACGGATGCAGAGC
>JAFUUM010000200.1 GCA_017477805.1 Lachnospiraceae bacterium | reverse complement strand
GCAAAGGCAAAAGGGTCTTCAAAAACCCGCCTGCTGCTCTCCACGGTCCCCAGCATGGTCTCCATGGTCGTAAGGAGCTCCCGGATGTCCGCCTTGGGGGCGTAGACATAGAATTCCCGGTCATCTTCCTCACTTGAATTTCCGCCAAAGTACATATGGAGATGCAAAATGGAGGGACTCTTACACTCAATGGCACTCAGGAGATATCTTCCCCTGCTCTTGGCCTTCACCCGGTAGGACCGTTTGATCCGCTCTCTTCCCAAGATGGAAAAGAGGTCTCTTTTATAGTTTTTATCGCTTACCACCACATTTTCCGCATCCAGAAATTCAAGGCCTCTGGATACGTGAAAGCCGATCTCCAATACCGACACTGCCATGCGCTTTCTGTTTTCGATGGTCTCTGTCAGCATGAATTCTTCACCGGCATAAACCTGTCCTACGGAAAACTGCAGGGAGGTAAAGAGGTCTTTGCTCCAGTTCCTCCGGTAGTAACGCTCCAGGCCAAACCACATGAGGCCAAAGAGCACTGCAAAAATGATCAGCATACTTATTCTCCCAGACTCTGTGCCGAATTACCGTTCCAGTCTTCCGTAGGTACATTCACCTCGGACAGGAGAGTCAGGATCCGGTTCTTTCTTTCGGTATCGCTCATGTCACCGGAGATCAGGCGATGGGCAAGTACCGGCACCGCCACTTTCTTAATGTCCTCAGGGGTCACGAAATCTCTTCCCCGGACAAGAGCAAGACCCTGGGATGCCCGAAGAAGGGCCAGAGTACCACGGGGGCTTACCCCGGAGCCCGCAGACGTGCCGCCTCTTGTTTTCTGGGTGAGGCGCACCATGTAATCACAAAGATCCGGATGAACGTAGACGTTTCTGCAGGCTTCCTGCAGGGCGGAGATCTCCTCTTTTGTCGTAACGGCGGAAAGCTCCGTTAGGGGCTCTGCGGTCATAAAACGCTGCAGCATCGCCGTTTCTTCTTCTCTTGTTAAGTCCCCCATGGAGAGTTTCATGAGAAAACGGTCCAGCTGGGCTTCCGGCAGCGGAAAACATCCCAGGGTCTCCACCGGGTTCTGGGTGGCAATGACCATAAAGGGCTTAGTCATCTGCTTGGTGTTTCCTTCCACGCTGACCTGACCCTCTCCCATACACTCCAGGAGTGCGGACTGGGTACGGGGTGTGGCACGGTTGATCTCATCCGCCAAAAGCAGATTGGTGAAAACCGGTCCCTCCCGGAACTTAAACTCCTCATCTTTCTGATGATAGTAATAAAGGCCCGTCACATCACTGGGCAGAAGATCCGGAGTAAACTGGATCCTGGAAAAGTTCATGTCCATGGACTTAGCCAGGGACCTTGCCAGCACGGTCTTACCCGTTCCCGGCATATCCTCCAGTAACACATGGCCGCCGGCAGCAAGAGCCGCCAGCAAAAGCTCCGTAACCTCCTGTTTTCCAACCATGACTTTCGCCACGTTTTCTGAAACCTTTTTTAATACTTCCGTTGTTTGCATACCTTCCATCTTTCCTTCCCAAAACTTAATCTTCTTTTCTTACAAGGGCAGGGGGCACAAAAGCGTGGATCCGCACTCCCCCTTCTTCATATTCTTCCGACAGGATCTGTCCGAACCGGTGGAGCTTATCAATATAGGCCATTTCCCCATAAGGGATCAGGACTTCGATCTCCACTTTCCGCTCAAGGAGCGCCTTTTCAATGAGTTTTAAAAGATCCTCCAGCCGGATCTCCTGCTTGGCGGAAACCCGGATCACATGATCCGCTTTGGGATCTCCGAAAAACTCATCCTCGGGATACAGATCGCACTTGTT